>DASVQP010000018.1 GCA_036389135.1 Longimicrobium sp. | reverse complement strand
CGTCGGCGGGTGGCGCTCTCGCATGCCTTGAAGTGAACCCAGTCGGAGAGCCGGATGCGGGAAATCCGCACGTCCGGTTCGATGAGCGGGTCGGGGAAACCGGGCAACCATGCCACGGCGCCCCGACTCGACTCTACTGAGGCGCGGTTAGCCGGCGCTACTCAGGGCGCGTGCCTCCTACCGCCGGGTCGCCCTTGGACTCGCCGCCGCGCTCGTGCACCACTACGTCCTCCGAGTCGGGACGCTGCTCGCTCGGCGTGTTGATGATGTGCTGCTTGTCCTTCGGCACGCCGGCCACCTTCTGGCCGTAGCCGCCCGGCGTCTTGTCGTCGGCCGAGTCCACCAGCCCGGGGGCCGAGAAGTCGGGGCCGCCGCCGGGGGCGTCCGCGAAGCCGGCCTCGTCGAACGCCTGCTCGCCGAGCGGGTCCGCGTCGTCGATCTCCTCGGGGTCGAAGCCGGGATCGATGTTGCGCTTGGGCATCAAATGCTCCTGGTGTGGGTTAGGGGCGCCGCGGCCGTGGGCGCGGCGGAATGCTGAACTCGACGTCGTAGCCGTACCGGTCGGCCCAGGCACGGAGCGCGCGGTCGCCGCCCCGCCCGTACGCCGGGCTCTGGCGCGGGGGGACGTGGTAGCCGCGGTCGTAGCGCGGGCCGGGCGCCGGCATCCCCTCCGCCCCGTACGGGAGCATGGGCCAGGCCATGGGCCCCATCATCGGGTCCCAGCCAAAGGGGACGAAGGGGAAGGGGACCGGCGGCCCGTAGTCCGGCCGGGGCGGCGCGCCCTGGTAGCCGCGGTCGTAGCGCCCCGGGCCGCGATCGTACCCCCGCGGTCTGCCGCGGAAGCCGCGGTCGTAGCCGTATCCCCGGTCGTAGCCGTGCCCGTATGGCATCCTCGCCTCCTCGTTGGCCGTGCTTGGCTTCGTCGGACGTGGCGCGCTCCGCAAGGTCCGTGCGTGAAGAGCGGAACGCGCATTGCAGAAGGTGTTTACAGGGTCGGGCGCGTGGGCGCGCGGCTGCGGGCCTTTCGCGCGGAGGACGGGTGCTCACGATCGTGTTTTGCCTGGCTCTGGCCGCCGTTGCCGCACCGGGGCTCGCGGCGCTGTACCTGGCCCGCCTCCCATTCGCGCCCGAGTGCCCGCACTGCCGCGCCGTCACCAGCCCGCACCGGGGGCGTAGCGCGGTAGACCGGCTGGTGGCCGTGGTGGCGGCCACGCCGGTGCGGAAGTGCGCGCGGTGCGGGTGGGCCGGGCGGATGCGCTGGAAGCTCGCCCCCCAGCGCGCCGCCGCGCGGCAACGGTAAGTCTCCTCAATGGACACCCCCACGGCCTCGGGCGCTCCGGGCCAGGAGCAGCGCATGGAGCAGCGGATCCTGTCGGACCGGGACCTTTGGATGCTGGTCGCGTCGGGGCACCTCAACCTGCGCGGCGCCGTGCTGGACGGGGCGCGGCTGGAGCGCGCCAACCTGGCCGGCGCCAACCTGGAGCGCTCGTCGCTGCGGGGGGCGCAGCTGGCGGGCGCCAACCTCAAGGGCGCCAACCTGAGCGGCGCCGAGCTGGAGGGCGCCGACCTCAAGGGCGCCGACCTGATCGAAGCCAACCTCACCGAGGCCTATCTCAAGAGCGCCGGGCTGTGGGGCGCCTACCTGGAGCGCGCCACGCTGGAGTGGGCGTACATGGAGGGAGCCTACCTGGAGTGGGCCTACCTCAAGCGCGCGCACCTCACCGGAGCGTATCTCAAGGGCGCCATCCTGACGGGCGCGGACATGGAGAAGGCGAACCTCAAGGGCGCCAACCTCACCGGCGCATACCTGCGCGGGGTGGAGCTGGGCGGGGCGATGCTGGAGTATGCCACGCTGGAGCACGCGGACCTGGGCGGCGCCAAGCTGCACGGGGCCGACCTCAAGGGCGCCAACCTGACGGGCGCCACCCTCGTCTCCGCCGATCTCTCGGGCGCGGACCTTTCCGGCTGCACGCTCAAGGGCGCGGACCTCAGCGGCGCCAACCTGGAGCGCGCCAACCTCGCCGGCGCCGACCTGGAGCGCGCCGAGCTGGGCGACGCGCGCGTCACCGCCGAGCAGCTCGAGTCCGCGGTGCGCGAGGTGGAGCGGGAGCAGCGCACCGCCTGAGACATCGCCTCACACAGAGCCACAGAGAGAACTACAAGAACAATAGAGAGCTCTGCTGGTCCGTCTGTGCCCTCGCTGTGCCCTCCGTGTCTCTGTGTGAAACCGCTGTTGCGACGCTTGGCGCGGTTGTCTAAGTTGACCGCCCCAGCATGCGAGCAACGCAGCACGGAGCCATCCGGTTTTATGCGCAACTCCGCCGCACCAGCCCATCCCGCGCAGTCTTTTGTGGAAAAGCGCCGCAGGCGCATCCTCTGCTCCATCGACCGTACTCCTCACGACTTCCCGGGCGCGGAGACGCTCTCCCCCGAGCGGATCGAGTCCATCCGCCGCGAGGCGGAGGAGCTGTACTGGAACGAGCTTTCCTGGGAGCAGCTCACCGATGAGGAAGCGGTCGCGGGCGGCCACATGACCGAGATGGTCTTCCCCGGCTTCCTCGCCTACGTGGACGGCCTGCTGGTGGACCACGTCCCCGCCGGCGCCCCGAGCCCGGCGCGCCCCCACCCCGACGCGGTCGAGGAGATCCTGACCTTCGTCGCCGAGCGCTACGCCGCCGCCACGCGCGAGCTGGAGGCCGGCATCGACTCCCAAAAGGTGGTCTGGGCGCGGATGATGTCGTCGGAGCTGGTGGACCTGGTGCTGTACCGGCTGTACCGGCTTTCGCCCGCCGAGGTGGAAGCGCTGGAAGGCGGGGATTAGGGATGAAGGGATGAGGGATGGGGTGAACAGCCCCCACCGCTCACCCTGTCGTCCTCATCCCTCCATCCCCTCATCCCCCATCCCCCGATGTCCACCCGTCCCGGCTTCCGCTACCTCGCCGGCGCCCCCCTCCTGATCGCGCACCGCGGCGGCTCCGGCCTCGCGCCCGAGAACACCCTCACTGCGTTCCGCCGCGCGCTGGAGTGGTGGCGCGCCGACGTGCTGGAGATCGACGTCCAGCCGACGCGCGACGGGGATGCGGTGGTGATCCACGATCCCAACGTGGACCGGACGACGGACGGCAGCGGGCCCGTGTGCGAGCTGACGGCGCGCGAGCTGGCGGGGCTGGACACGGGGTACCGCTTCACGCCGGACGGGGGCGCCACCTTCCCCTTCCGCGGCGCGGGCGTGCGCATCTCCACCCTGCGCGAGGTGCTGGAGGCGCTGCCGCACGCGCGCGTGAACGTGGAGATCAAGGACGCGCGGGCGCAGGAGCCGGTTTGGGAGACGGTGCGGGCGCTGGGGGCCGAGCAGCGCGTGCTGATCGCGGCGGGAGATCGAAAGAACCGCGCGCGCTTCGCCACGTACCCCGGCCCCACCAGCGCATCGTCGCAGGAGATGTACGCGTTCTTCGCCCTCCACAAGCTGCGCCTCGGCCGCCTGTACCGCCCCGCCGTCGATGCGTGGCAGATGCCCGACAGGCACGGCGGACGGCAGGTGCTCGACCCGCTCTGGGTGCGGGAGGCGCACGCGAAGAACGTGGCCGTGCACGTGTGGACGATCGACGAGACGGAAGACATGCGCCGCCTCCTCTCCTGGGGCGTCGACGGCATCGTGAGCGACCGTCCGGACCGCCTGGCGCGCGTCCTCCACGAAGTCGCCGCGCGCCCGCTTCCCCCCGGCCCGCCGGCGGGCGAGATGGAGCCGTGGCTGGCGCGGTTGTTGCGCGCCTGAGCCGCCCTCCACACACCGCACAACGCGCATACCAGGGAAAGACGATGCCGCCTTACGACGGGGGCTACGGCCGCCAGGGCGCCGGAAACGGCTTCAACCGCAACCCCGGCTACGGCGGCGGGATGGGGCAGCGCCCGGCCCCCGGCCCGAGCCGCTACGACGGCAGCTTCGGCGGCCACATTGTTCACGACGAGGGCACCTTTGGCCCGGCGCGCTATGGCCTCGGCCCCTACCACCAGCGCCTCCGCAAGCGCCAGCGCCCGGACGAGGAGCTGAAGAGCGACGTGGAGGACGCCCTCTTCTACGATACCTGGGTGGATGCCGAGGCGATCACCGTGGAAGTGAGCGGCGGCGTCGTCACCCTGCGCGGCGAGCTCCCCGACTACGACGAGGTCCGCTACGCCACCGACGACGCCTGGGACGTGGACGGCGTGCGCGGCGTCCGCTCGGAGCTGCGCGTGAACAGCGCCCGCCGCCCCCCGCTGGACCAGGTCGGCGGGCACCACGGCGGCCGCCCCGCCTGACCGCGCCCCCACCCCCGCTCCCCCTCCCCCACGCTCCCCCGCGTGCGGGGGAGGGGGCCGGGGGGTGGGGCCCCTGAGGCTCCCGTGCCCACCACCGACCTCCCCACCCGCTTCCGCGACCGCCCGCGCGCCCTCGGCCTCGACGCCGGCGCGCACGTGCTGGTCGCACTCTCCGGCGGGATGGACTCGGTGGCGCTCCTCCATCTCCTCCGCTTCACCACCGATGCGCGGGTGACGGCGGCGCACTTCGACCACGCCATGCGCCCCGGCAGCGACGCCGACGCGCACTGGGTGCGCGGCCTCTGCACGGCTTGGGGGGTGCCTCTGGTGGAAGCGCGCGCCACGGAGCCGCTCCGCACCGAGGACGACGCACGCCGCGCGCGCTACCGCTTCCTCCGCCAGGCGCAGTCCGTCCACGGTGCCGCCCACCTCGCCACCGCGCACCACGCGGACGACCAGGCGGAGACGGTGCTCTTTCGCGTGCTGCGCGGGACGGGAATCGCCGGCCTGGCCGGCATTCCGGAGCGCGGCGAAGGCGGTCTGGTGCGCCCGCTCCTCCCCTTCTGGCGCGCGGAGCTGCAGGCGTACGCGCGCGAGAACGGGCTGCGCTGGCGGTGCGATCCCACGAACGAAATCCTCGGCCCCGCGCGCAACCGCATCCGCCACGACCTCCTCCCGCGCATCGAAAAGACGCTCGCGCCCGCCGCGCGGCGCAGCCTGGTGCGCCTGGCCCGGCTCGCGCGCGCCCAGGAGGACGAGTGGGCGGCGCTGACGGAGCGCGCGGCGGCGGAGTGCGTGAGGTGGGAATCCGCGGGGGCCGTGCTTGTTCGGGACCGGCTGGCGGCTTATGATTCGCCGGTCGCGGCGCGCGTGGTGCGCGGCGTGCTCCGCCGCTTCCGCGTGGTGCCGGGGCGCGCCGGAACACGCTCGGCGCTACAGTTTATCACATCCGCACCGAGTGGACGCGTCCACCTGCTCCCCGGCGGCACCCACCTGATCCGCAGCGACCTCGGTCTGGCGCGGGTGGAGCCCGTGGGCGACGCGCCCCCGGCCGACCGCTCCCTGGTGATCGGCGGCGGCGAGGGGGAGGGGACGCTGCGGTTGGGCGGGCGCGAGCTCCGCGTCCTCTGGGGCGCGGGCGGCGAGGGGGTCACCGTCGCCGCGAACCGGCTTCCGCTCACCCTGCGCGGCTGGCTCCCGGGCGACCGGATGAAGACCCGCGCGGGGACGAAGAAGCTGAAGAAGCTCTTCCTGGAAGCGCGCATCCCCCGCCCACAGCGGGCGCGCGCCGCGGTACTCGCGGACGCGGAGGGGCACGTGCTCTGGGCCCACGGGCTCGCCCGCGCGGCCGACGCCGAGCCCCTTCCGGGCGAGGCCACGATCACCATCTCGATCACCGATGCCTGATACGGATCTGACCCTGGCCCGCACCGGCGGCCGCAAGCTCACACGGATCGTCTACAGCGCCGAGCAGATCGCCGAGCGCGTGCGGGAGATGGGACGACAGATCGCCCGCGAGCTGCCCGCCGACGAGCCGGTGCTGGTGCTGGGACTTCTCAAGGGGTCGTTCATCTTCCTCAGCGACCTCGTCCGCGAGATCACGCGGCCGCTGCAGGTGGACTTTCTGGTGGCGAGCAGCTACGGCAGCGGCACCACCAGCTCCGGCGAGGTGAAGCTGCTGTACGATCCCAACGCCGAGTTCAAGGACCGCCACGTCATCGTGGTGGAAGACATCGTGGACAGCGGCACCACCCTCAACCGCCTCCTCCCGATGCTGGAGGAGCGCGGGCCGCGCTCGCTGGAGGTGTGCACGCTCCTCCACAAGCACGTCGCCACCACGCTGGTGAAGGAGCCCCGCTGGGTTGGGTTCGATGCTCCGCACGAGTTCCTGATCGGCTACGGTCTGGACCACTCGGAGGACTTCCGCAACCTGCCGTTCATCGGGAGCCTGTAGCCGCGCCGCACCTAGCGGCACGGAACAAGTACGCGTCGCGGAGGCGCCCCCACAGGGCGCACGGCCGCGCAGGGAATAGACATGGCAGAACGCGACAACGGTTCACCCAAGCCGCCCTCCCGCTGGGGGCGTGCCACCCGCACGGCGACCTTCTGGGCGGCCATCGTGCTCGTCTCCATCGCGCTGGTGTCGCTCAACTCGGGGCGCGCCGCGCCGACCGCGAAGATCGACTACACGGAGCTCCGCAAGCAGATCGCCGCGGGCAACGTCGTCGAGGCGCAGTTCGTGGGCGAAACCGAGCTGCACGGAAAGACGCGCACCCCGCTGCAGACGGGGCGCGGCACCGCGGCCAACCAGTTCACCCTCCGGCTGCCGCCCGACGCCTCCGAAGCGCTGCTCACGGAGATGAACACGGCGGGAATCAAGATCGGCGCGACGGAGCCGAACATGGACTGGGGCGTCACCCTGCTGAAGGCGCTCCCCTGGCTTCTGCTGATCGGCTTTTGGGTCTTCATCTTCCGCCAGATGCAGAGCAGCGGGAACAAGGCCTTCCAGTTCGGGAAGAGCAAGGCCAAGCTCCTGACGGGCGACACGCCGCGCGTGACGTTCGAGGACGTGGCCGGCGCGGTGGAGGCCAAGTTCGAGCTGCAGGAGATCGTCGAGTTCCTCAAGGACCCCAAGCGCTTCTCGCGGCTGGGCGGGCGCATCCCCAAGGGCGCGCTCCTCGTCGGGCCCCCCGGGACCGGCAAGACGCTGCTGGCGCGCGCCGTGGCGGGCGAGGCGGGGCGGCCCTTCTTCTCGATGTCCGGCTCGGACTTCGTGGAGATGTTCGTGGGCGTGGGCGCGTCCCGCGTGCGCGACCTGTTCGAGCAGGGGAAGAGCCACGCGCCGTGCATCATCTTCATCGACGAGATCGACGCCGTGGGCCGGCACCGCGGCGCCGGTCTGGGCGGCGGACACGACGAGCGCGAGCAGACGCTCAACCAGCTGCTGGTGGAGATGGACGGCTTCGAGGCCAACGACGGCGTGATTCTGGTCGCGGCCACCAACCGTCCGGACGTGCTGGACCCGGCGCTGCTGCGCCCGGGCCGCTTCGACCGCCAGGTGGTGGTGGACGCGCCGGACGTAAAGGGGCGCGAGGCGATCCTGCGCGTGCACCTGCGCAAGATCCCCACGGCGCCGGACGTGAGCGTGCCGGTGCTGGCCCGCGGCACGCCGGGGATGGTGGGCGCGGACCTCGCCAACCTGGTGAACGAAGGCGCCCTGCTGGCCGCCCGCCGCAACCGCGACATGGTGTTCATGGCGGACCTTGAGGACGCCAAGGACAAGGTGATGCTGGGCGCCGAGCGCCGCTCGCTGGTGATGCGCGAGGAGGAGCGCCGGCTGACGGCCTTCCACGAGGCGGGCCACGCGGTGTGCGCGCTCAAGATCAAGGGCAACGACCCGCTCCACAAGCTGACCATCGTCCCCCGCGGCCGCGCTCTGGGCCTCGCCTTCACGCTGCCGGAGGACGACCGCGTGTCGGTGACGCGGCAGGAGCTGGAGGCGCAGCTCGCCATGTGCTACGGCGGCCGCATCGCGGAGGAGCTGGTGTTCGGGCGCGAGCGGGTGACCACCGGCGCGTCGAGCGACATCCAGCGCGCCACCGGCGTGGCGCGGCGGTACGTGACGCAGTGGGGCCTCTCGGACGCGGTGGGCCCGGTGGCCATCACCGAGAACAGCCAGGAGGTCTTCCTGGGCCGCGACTTCGGGCAGCGCCGCGAGGTGTCGGAGAAGATGGCGGAGCTGGTGGACGCCGAGGTATTGCGGGTGCTGAACGAGGCGCTGGAGCGCGCCCGCGTCACCATCACCGAGCACCGCGACCTGCTGGACCGCATGGCCGTGGCCCTCCTGGAGCGCGAGACGCTGGGCCGCGAGGAGATCGACATCCTGGTCGCCGGCCAGGAGCTCCCGCCCATGCGCCCGGAGCCGACTTACGGCCCGCCGGACCTCCCGTCGTCCCCGCCCGCCATCAAGGACCGCCCCTCGATCGGGGTGGAGGGGTTGAAGCCGAGGCTGGCGTAAGGAAGTGCGTGAGTGCGTGAGTGCGTTAGTGCGGGGGATGCCGGATCGTTCGGCATCCCCCCTTTTTTTCGTCCGAACGGGAGAGAAAAGCCTCACACAGAGACACAGAGGGGAAGGCGAGGGCACAGAGAACCCCTCTGTCGTTCTTGCAGTTCCCCTCCGCGGCTCTGTGTGAGACAATTCAATAAGGGCTAGCCTCCGCGCTGGCCCCGTCTTACTTTCGGCGAGGCACCCCACTCCTCCCCGCACCACTGGGCACTTGGCAATCGGCACCGGGCACTGGCTCCTCCCCCGTCGCGCGCTTGCGCTCGATCGCCCACTGGTGATGGGCATCCTGAACGTGACGCCGGACAGCTTCAGCGACGGGGGCCGGTTCCGCGGCGCGGGGCCGGCCCTCGCGCGCGCCCGGGAGATGGCCGCCGCCGGCGCCGATCTGCTCGACGTCGGCGGGGAGAGCACCCGCCCCGGCGCCGCCGAGGTCGATGCGGGCGAGGAGATGGAGCGCGTCCTTCCCGTCGTCGAGGCGATCCGCGCGGAGCTGGACCTGCCTGTGTCGGTGGATACGCGCAAAGCCGAGGTCGCCCGCGCCGCGCTGGAGGCAGGGGCGGAGGTGGTCAACGACGTCTCCGCGCTCGGCGACCCGGCGATGGCGGACGTGGTCGCGCAGGCGGGTGCGGGGCTGGTGCTGATGCACATGCGCGGCACCCCCGCTACCATGCAGTCGCACGCCTCCTACGCCGACGTGGCGGCCGAGGTCGCGGCGGAGCTGGCCCCGCCGCTCGCCCGTGCGCGCGCGGCGGGGATCGAGGAGGGGCGCATCGTGCTGGACCCGGGGATCGGGTTCGCCAAGACGGCGGAGCAGAACGTGGAGCTGATCGCGCGGCTGGCAGTGCTGGCGCGGCTGGGCTACCCGCTCCTGGTGGGTGCGTCGCGCAAGGCGTTCATCGGCGGGCTCCTCGGCGGCATCCCCGCGCACGAGCGCGATGCGGGGACGGCGGGCGCGTGCGTGGCCGGGCTGGCGCGCGGTGCCCGCATCTTTCGCTTACACGACGTGCGCACAGCCCGCCACGCGCTCGACGTGGCATGGAGCATTCTCCGCATCCCCGCGGAGGCGGCATGAACGCGTGGACGGGGCGCTTCGGCTTCCTCACCCCCGGGTGGACCGACCTGCTGGAGATCGCGATCGTGGCGGTGCTCTGCTACCGCATCCTGGTGGTGCTCGCCGGCACCCGCGCCATCCAGATGCTCCTGGGGCTGTCATCGCTCGTCGCGCTGTACGGCGTCGCGCGGCTGATCCACCTCCAGCTCATCGAGTACCTGCTGGAGACCTTTTTCCGCTTCGGGGTGATCGCCGCGCTGATCGTCTTTCAGCCCGAGCTGCGCAGCGCGCTGGCGCACCTGGGGAAGAACCGCTTCTTCGGGGGCTTCTCGCGCTTGGAAGGCAACCAGGTGGCCGAGGAGATCGCCGAGGCCGCCGAGGAGCTGTCGCGCAACAAGACGGGCGCCATCATCGCCGTGGAGCGCGGCGTGGGGCTGGGCGAGTACGTGGAGACCGGGACGCCGCTGCACGCGCGCGTCTCCTCCGCGCTCCTGCAGAACATCTTCACCCCGTACTCCCTCCTCCACGACGGCGCCGCCATCATCAGCGGCGACGAGATCGTGGCCGCGGGCTCCATCCTCCCGCTCACCCAGTCCCCCGTGACGGACCGCACCCTCGGCACCCGCCACCGCGCCGCCCTGGGCCTCTCCGAAGAGACCGACGCGCTGGTGGTGGTCGTCTCCGAGGAGACGGGCGTGATCTCGCTGGCGCACCGCGGGCGGCTGGAGCGCGGGTTCACGCCGGACCAGCTGCGGGATCTGCTGCGGGGGGAGGTGCCGGCGGCGGGGTGAGGGCCCCCTCCCCCCGGCCCCCTCCCCCGCCTGCGGGGGCGCAGGGCGGGTGAGGGGGAGAACACCGTCTGCGACACCATGCCCCGTAAGAGCGCGATTCATCGCGCCCACCCTTGCCCCGTCTCGATCCCCGCCCAACGCACCCAAACCGGTAGGGGCAGACCTGCGTGTCTGCCCACCCTTGCCCCAGCCGCGAACCCCGCCCCTCCGCGCCGCATCCACGTAGGGGCCGCCCCATGTGGCTGCCCGTGCCATCCCGGCACCGGACCCACGCAATCCGCGCGGATGCATGCGTGCCCCCATTCCCCATTCCCCATTCCCGTCTTCTTGCCCCCGCCGCCACGCCGCTTTACAATCCCACCCCATGGATTCGGCAGAGCTCGCGGCGCGCGTACACGAGGTCAGGGAGAGGATCGAGCGGGCGCGGGAGCGCGCCGGGCGCTCTGATCCGGTCACGCTGGTGGCGGTCACCAAGACGCATCCCGCCGATGCGGTGCGGGCGGTGAAGGCGGCGGGGGTGGCGGACGTGGGCGAGAACCGCGTCCAGGAGCTGGAGGAAAAGGTTGCCGAGGTCGGGCGCGAGACGGTCGGGTGGCACCTGATCGGGCACCTGCAGCGCAACAAGGCGGGGAAGGCGCTCCCCCTCTTCGACCTGATCCACTCCCTCGACTCGCTCCGTCTGGCCGAAGCACTGTCCGCCGAGGCCGTGAAGCGTGGGGTGGCAGTGCGGGCGCTGGTGCAGGTGAACGCGTCGGGGGAGGGGACCAAGGGCGGGTTCGAGCCGGACGCGCTGGTGGAGGGCGTCGGTCGGATCGTGGGGCTGCCGGGGATGCGGGTGGAGGGGCTGATGACGATGGCGCCCTTCACCGACGACGAGCAGGTGGTGCGCGCGGCGTTCCGGCGCACGCGCGAGCTGCTGGACGAGGTGGCGCGGCAGGTGCCGGGGGTGGCCGGGCGGCACCTGTCGATGGGGATGAGCAACGACTTCGAGATTGCGGTGGAGGAGGGAAGCACCCTCGTTCGCGTGGGCTCGGTTCTCTTTAGGGAGCGGGGATGATCGACCTTACACCGCTCGACGTTCGCAAGAAGAAAGGCGACTTCCGCCGCGTGATGCGCGGGTACGACACGGAATCCGTCGACAACTTCCTGGAAGTGGTCGCCAGCCGCATGGAAGAGCTGGTGCGGCAGAACAGCGCGCTCGCCGGCAAGGTGGACGCGATGTCCGGCTCCATGGCCGAGTACCGCGACAGGGAGCGCGCCATGAACGAGGCGCTCGTTTCCGCCCAGCAGCTGCGCGAGGACATGCGCGACCAGGCGCGCCGCGAGGCCGACCTCCTGCTGCGCGAGGCGCGCTCGCAGGGGGAGCGCATCGTGTCCGACGCCAAGCGCCAGGTCTCGCTCGCGCTGGAGGCGCTGCGGCGGATCCAGGGGCAGCGCGTGCGCTTCCTGCGCATCTTCCGCGCGATGGTGGAGCGGCAGCTCGGCGAGATCGAGCAGGAGGAGGGCCTCACCGCCACCCTTACCCGCCTGGAGGCGGAGGGGCAGGGCGGGGGCAACGAGGCCGCCGAGGGCGAGGGCGGCGATGGGGAGAGCTGAGTGGCGGAGCTGAGGGAACGAATCGCGGATGCGGTGACGGCCATCCAGGCGCGCAGCACGCTGAAGCCGGACGCGGCCATCATCCTGGGGACGGGGCTCGGCGGGCTGGCGGACCGCGTCGAGGTGGAGACGGAGATCCCCTACGCGGAGATCCCGCACTTCCCGCTCTCCACCGTCGAGTCGCACACGGGGCGCCTCCTGCTGGGGACGCTGGGCGGCCGGCCCGTGGTGGCGATGCAGGGGCGCTTCCACCGCTATGAGGGCTACACCCTCCAGCAGGTGACCTTTCCCGTACGCGTGATGCGGGCGCTGGGCGCGGGGACGCTGATCGTCTCCAACGCGTGCGGGGGAATGAACCCTTTCTGGAGCCCCGGCGATCTCGTCCTCATCACCGACCACATCAACCTGCTGGGCGACAATCCGCTGATCGGCCCCAACGACGACTCGCTGGGCCCGCGGTTCCCGGACATGTCGCAGGTGTACGACCGCGGGCTGCAGGCGCTGGCGCGCGAGGTGGCGATGGAGCGGCGCATCCCGCTGCGGAGCGGGGTGTACGTGGCCGTCCCCGGGCCCAACCTGGAGACGCGCGCCGAGTATCGCATGCTGCGCGCGATGGGCGCCGACGTGGTGGGGATGTCCACGGTCCCCGAGGTCATCGTGGCGATCCACGGGGGGATGCGGGTGATGGGCGTGTCGATCATTACCGACGCCTGCCTGCCGGACGCGCTGGAGGTGGCGAACATCGAACGGATCATCGCCACCGCGCGCGGGGCGGAGCCGGGGCTGACGGCGCTGGTGGAGGGCGTGGTGGCGCGGATGTAGAGGGCCCCCTCCCCCGCTCGTGAACTCGCGGCCCCTCCCCCAATAACTACCTGGGGGAGGGGCGTTTGGCATGCATTCGCGCGCGGTGCATGCGGCGTCGCGGGGGCCCCTACGAGGTTACGGTGCCTGGAGCGGGGATCGAGGCAGGGGAGAGGGCGGGCAGACACGCAGGTCTGCCCCTACGGGTTCCGGGGTGGGTCACGGGGGCGGAGCGGTGACGGGCACGGGCGCGATAAATCGCGCCCCTACCGTATAGGTCCGTGCCTGAAGCCGGCCGCACGGGCCGGGGCCCCGTCCCCTCTCCCACGGCGGTTTGTGGGAGAGGGTGGCAGCTGTAAGCTGCCGGGTGAGGGCCGCCGTTGCCGCATCCCGCCCCCGCCCCCATCTTGCCGCGCCCGCTTCGCACCACGCCCTGCCCTTTGCTTCGCCCAATGCAGCCTGACCTGATCGTCGTCGCGGATCGCATACACGTGCTGGGGACCCACGCGCCGGTGCGGGCGCTGCTGGTGCGCGAGGGGCGCGTGGTCGCGCTCGGGAGTGAGGAGGAGGTGCGCGGCGCCGCCAAACCCGGCTTCACGGTCGAGCGGCTGGATGGCGCCACCGTGACGCCGGGGCTCACCGACGCGCACGTGCACCTGACGCTGTGGGCGATGGCGCGGCGGCGGGTGGACCTGAACGCCGCGCGCACGCTGGAGGAGGGCGTCGCCGCGGTTGCGGTGGCGGGGGGCGAGGGGTGGATCAGGGGGCTGGGGTGGGACGTGCACCGCTGGGGGCGCTTTCCATCGCGCAACGACCTGGATGCCATCGTTCCGGGGCGGCCGTGCTACCTGGAGAGCCACGACATCCACGCGGCGTGGCTCAACTCCGCGGGGCTGCGGCGGTGCGGGATCACGCGCGACACCCCCGATCCCGAGGGCGGCACCATCGTACGCGACGCGGCGGGGGAGCCGACCGGGATCCTGCTGGAGACGGCGAAGAAGCTCGCCGAGGCGCACCTCCCGGCTCCATCGCCGGCGGAGGTGCGGGAGGCGCTGCTGGATGCGCAGAGCGCCGTGCACGCGCTGGGGCTGACCGGCGTACACTCCGTGGAGGAGACGGGGATCGCGGACTTCACGGCGATGCAGGCGGACGGCGTGCTGCGCCTGCGCGTCCTGCAGTCGATCCCCCTGGCGCGGCTGGACGCGGCGATCGAGCTGGGGGTGCGCAGCGGCTTCGGGGGGGAGTGGCTGAAGCTGGGCGGGGTGAAGATGTTCCTCGACGGCGCGCTGGGGTCGCGCACGGCGTGGATGCGCGAGCCGTACGAGGGGAGCACGGACGAGCGCGGAATCCAGACGCTCGCCTCGGACGAGTTCCGCGCGCACGTGCGCCGCGCCGCCAATGCGGGGATCGCGTCCACGGTGCACGCCATCGGCGACGCGGCGGTGGAGCTGGCGATCGACGTAATGGGGAGCGTGGCGCCGCCCCGCGCCATGCGGCACCGCATCGAGCACCTCCAGCTCTGCCCGCCCGAACTGTGGGAGCGCGCGGCGCGCTCCGGGATCGTGGCATCGGTGCAGCCGGTGCACCTGATGACCGACATCCCCGCCGCCGAGCGGCACTGGGGGCACGAGCGCTCGCGCGGCGCCTACCCCTTCGCGGCGGTGAAGCGCGCGGGGATGGTGCTCGCCTTCGGGTCCGACGTGCCGGTGGAGACGGTCGATCCGCGCCCCGGTCTCTTTGCCGCCGTCACGCGGCGGGGCTGGGATGGCGGGCCGGAGGGCGGATGGTTCGCCGAGCACTGCATCTCCGCCGAGGATGCGTTGCGGGCGTACACCGAGGGGCCCGCCTACGCCGCCAACGAGTCGGACCGGCAGGGGCGTCTCCTCCCGGGCTATCACGCGGACCTCGTCGCATGGGACCGCGACCCGCTCGCGGTGCCGGCGGACGAGCTGCGGACGATGGCGTGCGTGCTGACGATGGTGGGCGGCGAGGTGGTGCACCGCGCATGAGTGACGAGTCGACGACGCTCTGGCGCCCGGTGGGCGAGGCGGAGCTGGCGCTGATCCGCGAGAGCGGGTGGACGTCCTTCCCGCCGCGCCTGCCGCACCAGCCGATCTTCTACCCCGTCACCTATGAAGCGTACGCCGCGCAGATCGCCCGCGACTGGAACACGCGCGACGCCGCTTCCGGGTACGTGGGATACGTGACCCGCTTCGAGGTGCGGAGCGACTTCCTCAGCCGGTACACTCCACGCGTCGTGGGCGCCAGCCAGCACGAGGAGTACTGGATTCCAGCCGAGGATCTGGAGGAGTTCAACAGCAATTTAATGGGGTCAATCACAGTTACGGCGGAATTCAGACCGGAGTAGCCTTCATGCCGAACAAGATCCTGGTAACGCCTGATGTAGTCGCCGCCGCGGCGGACGCCCTGGCGCGGGCGCGGCGGGTGGTCGTTTCCACGGGGGCGGGGATGTCGAAGGAGAGCGGCATCCCCACCTTTCGCGATGCGATGGAAGGGCTGTGGGCCGAATTCGACCCGCAGGAGCTCGCCACCGAGCAGGGCTTCCGCGCGAATCCGCGGCGCGTGTGGAGCTGGTACGCGTGGCGCCGCCGCCGCGTTGCCGAGGCCGCGCCGCACGCGGGGCACTTCGCCGTCACCGAGCTCCAGCGTCTGCTTCCCAACGTGACGGTGGTGACGCAGAACGTGGACGGACTCCACGCGGCGGCCGGAAGTGAAGACGTGGTGGAGCTTCACGGCAACATCCGCCGCCTCCGCTGCCTCGACGCCGGCCATCCGTTCACCGGCGAGATTCCCGGCGAGGACGACCGCGAGCGCGATCCACCACCGTGCCCGTCGTGCGGGTCGCCGCTGCGGCCGGACGTGGTGTGGTTCGGGGAGATGCTGCCGAAACAGGCGGTGGAGCGCGCGTGGGACGATGCGCGCCGCTGCGATGCCCTCCTCCTGGTGGGGACCTCGGGGACGGTGTGGCCCGCGGCGGATCTGCCCCACATCGCGCGGTCGAACGGCGCGTTTGTCATCGAGGTGAATCCCGAGCCGAGCGAGCTGACCGGCATCGCCAACGTGATTCTGCAGGGGACGGCGGGGGGCATCCTGCCGCGTCTGGTGGAGGAAGTGCGGTCGCGGGTGGCTTGAGGCGGCGCGCGGGCGGGGGATCGGTGCGGCGTGGCGCGGCGTTCGTACGCGGTTTGCGTGAGAGCGGGGAAGGACTGGACCGACCGACCTATCCAAACGCAACCGGAGCCGCCGGGATGACCCAACTCTCGCTCGACACGGATGGCGCCGCCGTACTGGCGGACGCACTTCGCTCGTACCTTTCCGATCTGCACGACGAGATCGCCGGGACCGACAACTTCGACTTCCGCGAAGCCCTCAAGCGCAGGGAGCAGATGCTCACCGGCATCCTGCACCAGATCCAGTCAGGGCAGGAGCTTCCGCCGCAGCTGTGACCGACGGGGCCGCGCGCCGTTCGAGTGCGCGGCCCCTGCCTTCCCGCAGGACCCTCCATCCCACGCAACGATTCCGTGATGAACCGGCTCCGCACGCTGTTCCTGTGCCTCGTTCTCGCGCTGGCGCCCGCCGCGCACGCCCAGCAGACGCCCGCGCCCGCGGCCCGGCCGCAGGCTTCCGCGGCGGCGCACGTGCCCGTGCCCAGGCCGAGTGAGAAGGCGGTACGCTACCATCGCAGCGGCAACGTGCTCTGGGTGATCGCCACGCTGTGGGGATTCCTCGTCCCGGCAGTCTTCCTGTTCAGCGGCCTTTCGGCACGGATGCGCGACGCGGCGCGGGCGGGGGGGCGCAACTGGTTCTTCACGCTCGTGCTGTACGGGGCGATGTTCTCGCTCCTCACCTGGATTCTGGACCTGCCGCTGGCGTACTACAGCGGCTTCGTGCGCGAGCATGCGTACGGTCTCTCAAACCAGAGCTTCGGCAAGTGGTTCGGCGACTCGGCCAAGGGGCTGGGGATCGGCCTCTTCCTAATGGCACTCACGCTCTGGATCCCGTACCTCCTCCTGAAAAGGAGCCCGCGCCGCTGGTGGCTCTACACGGCGATCGCCGTCATCCCGCTGATCATCGCGGGGCAGTGGCTGAGCCCCATCTTCATCGACCCGCTTTTCAACAAGTTCGGGCCGATGCAGGACAAGCAGCTCGAGGCGCAGATCCTGGCGACCGCGCGGCGAGCGGGGATCGAGGGCGGGCGCGTCTTCGAGGTGAACAAGAGCGTGGACACGGAGGCGGTGAACGCGTACGTCACCGGCTTCGGCGGGAGCAAGCGCATCGTTCTGTGGGACACGCTGCTGAGGAAGCTGGACTCGCGCGAGGTGGTCTTCGTGATGGGCCACGAGATGGGGCACTTCGTCCTGAAGCACGTCTTCATGATGCTGGGGATCGTCTCGCTCCTGATCCTGCTGTGCCTGTACGCGGTGCACGCGTCGGCGGGGTGGCTGATCGCGCGGTACCGGGAGCGCTTCGGCTTCGACCAGCTCTCGGACGTCGCGTCGTACCCGCTGCTGATCCTGGTCTTCGGCGCGGTGAGCTTCGTGGCGACGCCGGTGGTGTTCGCGGTGACGCGGCACAACGAGCACGAGGCGGACCGCTTCGGCCTGGAGCTGACGCACGACAACCGCTCGGCCGCCACCGCGTTCGCCAAGCTGCAGGCGGAGAACCTGGCCGTTCCCTATCCCGGCACGCTGTACAAGCTGTTCCGCGCGTCGCACCCCGTGCTGGGGGAGCGTATCGAGTTCGCGAACACGTACCGGCCGTGGGAGACGGGGGGTGAGCAGAGGTACGCGGACCGGTTCCGGCGGTAGGCCCTCTCCCCGCTCGCCACCTCGCTGCCCCTCTCCCAAACCGCTGGGAGAGGGGCGCAGGCGTGCATCGGTGCGAGGGGATTAAGTCGGTGCGGGGGAGGGCACGGGCAGCCACGTGGGGCGGCCCCTACGAGGTCGGTGCGGAGGGGCGGGGTTCGAGGTGGGGGCGAGGGCGGGCGCGATGAATCGCGCCCCTACCCGGTCCTGTGCGCCTCGGGCCGAATTCTCCCCCTCACCCGCCCTGCGCCCCCGCAGGCGGGGGAGGGGGCCTGTAGCACCTGTTTCCCCTCCGCCCCTTGCCCCCGCCGCGACGCCGGGGGCAGTATGTCTCTCTCGCACGCCAACCGTGACTAGCGAGACCGATGAACCGACGTACCAAGATCGTCTGCACGCTGGGACCCGCTACCTGGTCGCCCGAGCGCATCGCCGCGCTGATCGAGGCGGGGATGGACGTGGCCCGCATCAACTTTTCCCACGGCACGCAGGAGCGCCACGCGGAGACCATCCGCAACGTGCGTGAGGCCTCCCGCAACGTTGGGCGCCCCATCGCCGTGCTGGGCGACCTGCAGGGGCCCAAGATCCGCGTTGGGGTCCTTCCCGATGCCGTTGAGCTGACCCCCGGCGACGCCGTCACCTTTGCCCCCGAGGGGGAGCACGAGGCGGGGAAGGAGCTCCCCACCACCTACGCGCAGCTCGCGGGCGACGTGGAGGTGGGCGACGTGGTGCTGCTGGCCGACGGGCTGATGGAGCTGATCGTGGAGGAAGTGGCGCCGCCGCGCGTCACCATGCGCGTGATCCACGGTGGGACGCTCACCTCCAACAAGGGGATCAACCTCCCCGGCGTGCGGGTGAGCGCGCCGTCGCTGACCGAAAAGGATCTGCGCGACCTGGAGTTCGCGCTGGAGCAGGGGGTGGACTACATCGCTCTCTCCTTCGTGCGCACGGCGGAGGACGTGCTGGACCTGGTGAGGCGCATCCCCGAGGGCGGGCCGCTGATCGTGGTCAAAGTGGAGAAGGGGCACGCGCTGGAGAATCTGGAGGAGATCCTGGCCGCATCGGCCGCGGCGATGGTGGCGCGGGGCGACCTGGGGGTGGAGCTCCCCTTCGAGCAGGTGCCGCTGGCGCAGAAGCGGATGATCCAGATGGCGAACCTCAGCAGCCGCCCGGTGATCACCGCCACGCAGATGCTGGAGTCGATGATCGAGAACCCACGCCCCACCCGCGCCGAGGCGTCGGACGTGGCGAACGCCATCATCGACGGTACGGATGCGCTGATGCTCTCGGCCGAGACGGCGACGGGGAAGTTCCCGGTGCAGGCGGTGCAGGCGATGACGCGGATCGCGCAGGAGATCGAGGACTCGCACGTGATGGACGCGGGCCCGCACTACGACATGCCCATCAGCGCCAGCTCCGACGGCCACACCCCCACCGAGCGCGCCGTCGCGGGAGCCACGGTGGAGGCGGTGCGCCGGCTGCAGGCGCCGGTGATCGTGACCTTCACCAGCAGCGGCTCCACCGCGCGGGTGGTGTCGTCGTTCCGCCCGCCGGTGCCCATCCTGGCCATCACGGACACGGAGCGCACCTACAACCAGCTCGCGCTGGTGTGGGGGACGATCCCGGTGCTCTGCTCGGCGGAGTCGACGTTCGAGGAGATGATGAACTACGCGCGCTCGGAGGTCGTGGCCCGCGGCCTGGGCCAGCCCGGCGACCGCATGGTGGTGACGGCCGGCTACCCCATTCACGTGCCGGGGACGACGAATCTGCTGCAGGTGGAGGTGGTGTGAGAAAAGCGGGGAATGGGGAATGGGGAATCGGGAATGGTAACCACGAACGGCACCACTCCCCGTCAGCCGGAGTGCTCGCTCTTTGTTTTTCCCCATTCCCCATTCCCCAGTCCCCCTTCCCGTCCGTTCCGTGCGCCTGACCTTCCTGGGCACCGGCACCTCCTTCGGCGTGCCGGTGATCGGCTGCGACTGCGACGTCTGCACCTCGGCCGACCCGCGCGACCGCAGGACGCGGCACGGGGCGCTGCTGGAGGAGGACGGACGCCGCCTGCTGGTGGACACGCCGCCCGAGCTGCGGCTTCAGCTCGTCGCGGCCGGGGTGGGGAGGGTGGACGCCGTGTGGTACACGCACTGCCACGCCGACCACGTGCACGGCGTGGACGACCTGCGCGTCTTCTCGGAGCGCGGCGGCGGCCCGTTGGAGGTGTACGCGTCCGAAGGGTGCGCGGTGACGCTGCGGGACCGGTTCCGCTACGTCTTCGACGCGACGATGCGGCCGCTGGAGGGGACTTCGAAGCCGGAGGGGGCGCTGCACGTGGTGAGGGCGTACGAGCCCGCGACGGTCGCCGGCTTCGAGATGCTCCCGCTTCCCGTGCCGCACGGGCGCGAGGAGGTGATGGGCTTCCGCGCGGGCCCGCTCGGCTACATCACCGACGGCAAGCTCCTTCCCCCGCGCACCGAGGAGGCGCTGCGGGGGGTGCGGGTGCTGGTGCTGAACGCGCTCTGGTTCGGCCGGCCGCACCCCACGCACTTCAGCGTGGAGGAGGCCGTCGATGCCGCCGCCCGCGTCGGCGCCGAGCGCACGTACCTCACGCACCTGAGCCACCGCGTGAGCCAGGCCGAGCTGGACCGGCGCCTCCCCTCCGGCGTGTTCGGCGCGTACGACGGGCTGGTGGTGGAGGTCTGAACTGCAGGGATGGGGGATGAGGGATGGGGGATGAGGTGAACAACGCCCGCCCCGACTCGCTGTCCCTAATCCCTAATCCCTAATCCCCAATCCCTGCCTTTCATGCGTATCGTACTGGACTACAACAACATGCTCGCCCCGCGGCTCGGCGGGCGAGGGATCGACCCCGCGGCGCTGGACGGGATGGCGGAGAGGTTCCGCGAGGCCCACGCCGATACGCTGAGGCGGCGCGATTCGGGGGAGATGGGGTTCTTTGGGCTCACGCAGGAAGACGACACCGTCGCGTCCATCGAAGCGTTCGCGGAGGGGGCGGGGCAGGCGTTCTCCGACTTCGTGGTGCTGGGGATCGGGGGGTCGGCGCTGGGGATGATCGCCCTGCGCTCCGCCCTGCTCAAGCCGTCGTGGAACGAGCTTAGCGACGAGGAGCGCGACTTCTTCCCCCGCATCCACGTGCTGGACAACGTGGACCCGGCGACCATCGGGCCCTTTCTCGACCGGCTGGACCTGGGGCGCACCCTCTTCAACGTCGTATCCAAGAGCGGTGGCACGGCGGAGACGATGTCGCAGTACCTCATCGTCCGCCAGCGGCTGCAGGAGAAGCTGGGCGACGGGTACCGGCGGCACCTGCTCTTCACCACCGATCCGGAGAAGGGCGTCCTGCGCCAGCTCGCGAAGCAGGAGGACATCGCCTCGCTGCCGATCCCGCCCAGCGTGGGGGGGCGCTTCTCCGTGCTTTCCGCCGTGGGGCTGCTGCCGGCGGCGATGGTGGGGATCGACGTGCGCGAGCTGCTGGCCGGCGCCCGCGAGATGGCCGAGCGCTGCGAGACCGACGACCTGCGCTCGAATCCCGCGGGGCTCTTTGCCGTGCTCCAGTACCTGGCGGACACCGAGGCCGGCGCGCCCATCCAGGTAATGATGCCGTACTCCGACCGCCTGCGCGACGTCGCGGACTGGTTCCGGCAGCTGTGGGCCGAGAGCCTGGGGAAGCAGAGCACGCGCGGTGGCGAGGAGGTGTTCGCCGGGCCGACGCCGGTCAAGTCGCTCGGCGCCACCGACCAGCACTCGCAGGTGCAGCTCTACATCGAAGGGCCGTTCGACAAGACGATCACCTTTCTGGCCGAGGCGGAGCGGGAGATCGACGTGGAGATCCCGAGCGTGTACCCCGAACTGGGCGAGCTGGGGTACCTGGGCGGGCAGACGCTGGGCGGCCTGCTGCGCACCGAGATGCTGGCCACCGAGGCAGCGCTCGCACGGCGCGGGCGGATGAACATGATGCTGGAGCTGCCGCGGGTGGACGCGCGCTCGCTGGGTGGCGTCTTCATGCTCTTCCAGATCGCCACCGTCTACGCCGGCCACCTGTACGGCGTGGACCCGCTGGACCAGCCCGGCGTGGAGCTCGGCAAGCAGCTCACCTACGGGATCATCGGGCGCGCGGGCTTCGAGACGCAGCGCGCCGAGTGGGAAGGGCGCGAGCCGAAGCGCGACGACTGGGCTTCGCGCTAGAAACCATCCTCGTCCGCGCATATACTTGGAGGCGCCGGGTCACTCGCGGCCCGGCGCTTCGCGCTCCCTCCCCCGCGTCCGCAGCCAAGCAGCCGAGTTGACCGAGCCCGATCCACACCCGTACGCGTCCCGATACCTGGTGGTGCTGAACCCGGCCGCGGGGCAGGCGAACACCGACCGGGCCGTGCGCGCCCTGGCCGGGGCCTTCGCCACGCGCCGCGCGGGGTTCGACATCCTGGAGACGCGCGGCGCGGGCGATGCCGAGGAGATGGCGCGCATGGCGGCCCGCGTCGGCTACCGGGCGGTGGTGGCCGTGGGCGGCGACGGAACGGTGGGCGAGGTCATCACCGGCCTGGCGGGCACCGGCGTGCCGCTGGGGATCATCCCCAAGGGCACCGGCAACCAGCTCGCCGCCAACCTGGGGATCCCGCTGGGGGTGGAGGCGGCTGTGGAGGTGGTGGTCAACGGCCGCGCCGCGCCCATCGACCTGGGGCGGCTGGCCGACGGGCGCTACTTCGCCGTGACGGCGGGCGCGGGGTGGGATGGGGCCATCATGGCCGCCGCCACGCGCGAGCTCAAGGACCGGTGGGGCTTCGGCGCCTACCTGTACGCCGGCTTGCGCACCGGCATCACCCCGCCTTCGACGCTGTACCGCATCACGGCCGACGGCGAGACGCTGGAGGTGAACGCGGCGATGGTGCTGGTGGCCAACATGGGGCAGTTCGCGTCGCGCTTCCTCTCGGTGGGGTTCAGCATCGGGCCGGGAGTGTCGTTCCAGGACGGCAAGCTGGACGTGTGCATCTTCGCCCCGCGCAACCTCACGGACGTGGCCGCCATGCTCTGGCGGATGGCGCGCCGCCGCTACGCGGGCGACGACCGCCTCATCTACCTGCAGGCGGCCGAGATCCACATCGAGACCGACTCCCCCGTCGTCACCGAATCCGACGGCGAGCCAATCGGCGTCACGCCACTCTCGGTGCGCGCGGTACCCAGCGGCGCGCACGTGCTGGTCCCCGCATAGCACGCCGTCGCCGGCACCTCGTAGGGGCGGCCCCGCGTGGCCGCCCGTGCCCCTCCCCGCCACCGTGATTCCGCTTCGCCCCGCCATCCCGCCAAAACACATGTTTATAATCTAAGCCGCGCGTAATCGGCGGCTTACGAAATCCGGGAATGTGGGCGCTGGCGCGAACGGAACAGCTTGTATATAGTCGTTCTGATCGGTCGCGGAACAGGAAGGGGTGCAACGGGTTTGTAGACTCCGCGGCACTCCACCGCCGCACCTTTTGTGTCTGCGCAATAACAACCTCTCTTTGCCTGTCCTCGAGGCACCCCCTGAGCGATGTACCTTCCGTGAGAGCAGAGCGCCCGCCGGTGCACGCTGACGTCCCCATCGAGCGTCCCGGCGACTGGGTGACGCGCGAGTATCTGGAGGAGCACCGCCTCCTTCCGCTCGCGCGCGGCGACGACGGCGTGGTGGTGGCCTTCGCCGGGCGCCCGGACCCGCAGGCGGTCGCGGAGCTGGAGGTGCTCTTTGGGGCGCGCGTGGCGCTGCGCGAGTGGGGGGAGGACGAGCTGCTGCAGGCGGTGCGCGAAGCCTTTGGGCACGACGACACCGCCGCGGGGATGATCGCCGGGATGGCCGGCGGGTCCGACGACGGCGACGTGGGGACGCACGACCTGGAGGAGCTGGCGAACCAGGCGCCGGTGGTGCGCCTGGTGAACCTCCTGCTGACCGAGGCGGTGGAGGCCGGCGCCAGCGACGTGCACATGGAGGCGGAGGCGCGCGGGATGAGCGTCCGCTACCGCGTGGACGGCGTGCTGCAGCCCGCGCCCGCCCCTCCCGCGCAGCTCCGCGCCGCCGTCGTCAGCCGCCTCAAGATCATGGCGGAGATGGACATCGCGGAGCGGCGCCTTCCGCAGGACGGCCGCGTGCGGTTGCGCACCGGCGACCGCGAGCTGGACGTGCGCGTCTCCACCCTTCCCACGCTGCACGGCGAGAGCGTGGTGCTCCGCCTGCTGGACACGGAGGGGGAGCGCATCGGGCTGGAGGGGATGGGGATGGGCGCCGATACGCTGGCCGCCCTGCTCGGCTTCGCGGGGCGCCCGCACGGCGTGGTGCTCGCCACGGGCCCGACCGGGAGCGGGAAGACGACGACGCTGTACGGCCTCCTCGACCGCATCCGCACGGGACGCGAAAAGATCGTCTCGGTGGAGGACCCGGTCGAGTACGAGCTGGCCGGCGTGGCGCAGGTGCCGGTCAACACGCGCGCCGGGCTGACCTTTGCGCGGGCGCTGCGCTCCATCCTGCGCCAGGACCCCGACATCCTGCTCGTGGGCGAGATGCGCGACCCGGAGACGGCGGAGATCTGCGTGCAGGCGGCGCTCACGGGCCACATGGTTCTCTCCACGCTGCACACCAACGACGCACCCGGCGCGCTCACGAGGCTCGTGGAGTTGGGCGTTCCGGACTACCTTGTGGCGAGCACGGTGGAAGCGGTGCTCGCCCAGCGCCTCGTGCGCCGCGTGTGCGCCCACTGCGCCGAGCCGGGGCCCATCGATCCAGCGGTCGCTCGCGGGATGGCGGAGGCCGGCTACCCCGCCACCAGCGCCCTGCGCGGACGCGGCTGCCCATCCTGCCGCGGCACCGGCTTCCGCGGCCGCACGGGGATCTACGAGCTCCTCCGCGTGGACGACGAGCTGCGCGCCGAGCTCCTTCTCCGCCCCGGCGCCGACGGCCTGCGCCGCCTTGCCCTCGCCCGCGGCATGCGGCCGCTGCAGGCGGATGGGTGGCGGCAGGTGGCCGCGGGGGTGACGACGCCGGAAGAGGTGCTGCGGGTGGCGTGAGGGGGAATGGGGAATGGGGAATGGGGAATGGGGAATGGGGAATGGGGAATGGGGAATGGGGAATGGGGAATGGGGAATGGGCCCGGCGCGGGAACGCCGGGGGGATGAATTCACCCGGCGCGTCAACCGATGCCCGAACCCGGGGGATGAATCCCCCGGCTGGAACCACGGGAAGACCGCTGAAGCGGGCTCGCGGGAGGCGGGCACCCCCTCGTTCATTTGTCATCCTGAGTGAGGCGCTGCTCCGTACTCGCACCTCGACCAAACCGTGGCGCGGAGCGAAGGATCTAATGCGCGTGCCGAGGGGTTCGTCATGTTTCGCCGTCCTCTTGCCTCGCCGGCTAGATCCTTCGGTCGCCGCAGGAGTGTGGAGTGCGTCCCGGAGTTGGGCGGGGTGGCTCTCTCAGGATGACAAATGGGGGCAACGGAGGCACTCAGGACTTAGGACTTAGGACTTAGCACTAGGCACTAGGCACTAGGCACCAGGCACCTGGAACTGGCACTCGCACAACCAACCCGAGAACCGATGCATCACACCCGAAAGACGGCGGGGTTCACGCTGGTGGAGATCCTGGTGGTGATCATCGTGATCGCGGTGCTCGCCACGCTGGTGGCGCCCAACGTGTTTCGCCACGTGGGACGGGCCAAGGACAGCACCGCGCGCGCGCAGATCGAGATGCTGGGGTCCGCGCTGGAGGCGTACCGGCTGGACAACGACGCCTATCCCACCACCGAGCAAGGGCTCGCCGCGCTGGTGAAGCGCCCAGAGACCGCTCCCGTGCCGCGCGACTGGCGCGGGCCGTACCTCAAGCGCGACGTGCCCAAGGATCCCTGGGGGGCCGCGTACGTTTACCGCAGCCCCGCCCGCGAGGACGCCGGCGGCTACGAGCTCCTCACGCTGGGGCGCGACGGGCGCGAGGGCGGCGAGGGCGAGAACGCAGACGTCTCCGCGCGGTAGCCGGCGTGCCCTCCTTCGCCTGGCGCGCCGCCGATGCGGCCGGCCGCACGCTCCGAGGCGTGGAGGAAGCGGCTTCGCCCGCGGCGCTGGAGCGCGCGCTCGGGGCGCGGGGGCTGTACCCGCTGGAGGTGGCGCCCGCTCCCGCGCGGGAGGCGGGGGAGCGCCGCGGCGGCGGGCGCGGAAAGCGCGCGGAGATGGTGGAGTCGATCCGCTATCTGGCGACGCTCCTCTCCGCGGGCTTTCCGCTGGACCGCGCCCTGGGAGCGGTGGCGCGCGTTGCCGGGAGGAACGACGTGGCGGCCGCGGTGTCCGAGGTGCGCGCACGCGTCCGCGGCGGGGCGCGTCTGGCCGAGGGGATGGCGGAGCACCCGGAGATCTTCCCCCGCTTCGCCGTGGGGATGGTGCGCGCGGGCGAGCGCGGCGGCTACCTGGCCGAGTCGCTGGACCGCCTCGCCGTGCAGCTGGAGCGCGAGCAGGCGCTTAGGGCGCGCCTCGCATCGGCCATGCTGTACCCGGCGGTGATGGTGCTGGTCGGGGCCGCGGCGCTGGCGACACTCTTCGTGCAGGTCCTGCCGCGCTTCGTGGAGCTGCTGGCCGACACCGGCTCCCAGCTCCCGCGCTCCACCGCGCTCCTGCTGGCGACGGGCGACTTCGCGGGGCGCTGGTGGCCGGCGCTGCTGATGGCGCCGGTGCTGCTGGCCGCCGCGCTCACGGCGGTGCGCGCCACCGAAGAAGGGCGCCTCGCCGTGGACCGGGCGCTCCTGCGCGCGCCGGTCGCGGGGAAGATCCGACGCAGCGTGGCGGCGGTGCGGCTGGCGCGGGCGCTCTCGACGCTCCTGCGCAGCGGGATGCCGATCCTCCCCGCGCTGGAGACGGCCGCCGAGGCCCAGTCCGACGCCGCCGTCGCCGCCGACGTGCTGCGGGTGCGCGAGGAGGTGCGAGCGGGCGACGGGCTGGCGGTCTCGCTGCGCCGCGGCGGCGTGTACCCCTTCTCCTTCCTCCAGATGGTGGAGGTGGGGGAGGAGGGCGGCCGCCTTCCCGAGATGCTGGAGCGCGCCGCCGAGGCCATGGAGGGCGAGGTGGAGCGCTCGCTGGAGCGCCTCCTCCGCCTGGTGGAGCCGGTGATGATCGTGGCGTTCGGCGGCGCCGTCGGCTTCGTCGCCCTCTCGCTCCTCCAGGCGATCTACGGCATCCAGAACGTGCCTTGAGCCAGCCCCCGACCGGATTCTAGATGACACGCACCGATTCGACCGACCGCAAACCGCTACGTCGCGTACAGCTGGCGATCGCGCTGGCGCCTGTGCGGATGGTGGCGGTGAGCGGACCGGCGGCGCGCATGCCCGAGGTGCTGGAGAGCGACCTGTCGCCCGCCACGCGCGCGGGGGACTGGCCGGAGCTGGACGAGGCGCTCGCGGCGCTGGCGGGGGCGCTGGGCACGTCGGGTGGCACGCTGGACGTGGCGCTTCTGGGGCGGCTGGCACATGCCAAGGTCGTCCCGCTCCCGCCCGTGCGCAGGGCGGAGCTGGGCGCGCTGGTGGCCAAAAACGCGCGCCGCCACTTCGCCGTGCGCGACGAGTCGCTGGTGGCGGATGCGGTGCGCGTGGAACGGGTCCGCGCCGGTGCCCCTGCCGCGACGCTGGCCACGGTTGCCCCGGAGGCCATCGTAGAGGCGGTGGGCGCGGCGGCGCAGGCGTGCGGATTCACGCTGGGCCGCATCGTCCCCGCCGCCGTCGCGCTGGCGGAGGCGGTGCGCGCGCGGGTGCCGGCGGCGCGGCGCGGGCGTGTGGGCGCGGTGGCTCGCACCCGTGCAGGTGTAGAGGTGGTGATCCTGCGCGACGGCACGCTGGAGGCGGTCCATCCCATCGCCGCCGGGCCGGAGGAGGACGCGGCGTCGCTGGCCGAGCGCATCGTGGCCACCCTGAGGCCCGCCGCGGAGTGGTCGCCGCTCGACGGGCTGGTGGTGTGCGGGGCGGCGGAGGACGACCTCGCGCTCCGCGACGCGCTCTCACGGCGCGGGGATGCGCCGCCCCCGCTCGCCGCCGCCGGGGTGCAGCGGATCCCGGCGGAGGCGGTGCTCGCGCTGGGGGCGGCGCTGGCCCGCGACTCCGTCCCGCAGCTCATGCCCGCGGCGATGGTCCGGGCTCGCGCGCGCCTGCAGCAGAAGAGGAACGTGGTGCTGGTGGCGGCTTCGGCGCTCCTCCTCGTGATCGCGGCCGGGTTCCACCTGCACGGGCTGCAGCGCGAGCTGGATGCGGTTCTGGCGCGCAGGGCCGAGATCGCGCCCGCCGTGCGCCGCGCCCGCGAGACGCGCGCCGGGGTCGAAGAGGTGCGGATGCGCCTCACCGCGCTCGCCGCGCTGGAGCGCGACGCGCCGGAGTGGACGGCGGAGGTGGCCGCGCTGGCCCGCGCCCTTCCGGACTCCGCGCACCTCACCACGCTGACGGCCGACTCGGTGAGCGTGCGGCTGGGCGGGATCGCGCGCTCGGCGTCGGCTGTGGTGCCGGCGCTGGAAGCATCGCCGCGGCTGGCGCGGGTCGCGCTGGCGGCGCCGGTACGCTGGGAGGCGGGGGACGCGGGGGAGCGCTTCGACATCGCCGCCACCCGTGAGACGCGCCCGTGAACGCGCCCCGCCTCAACCCCCGCGACCGTCGCGCCGTCGTCATCGGCGCGATGATCCTGGTGCCGGGGCTGGCGTGGGCGTTCGGTGTGCGTCCGTACCTGGATGCGGTGTCCGATACGGGCGAGCGTGTGACGACGGAACGCGCACTGCTGGAGCGCGAGCTGGCGCTGGTGGCCTCCGCGCGCCGCCATCCGGAGGAGTTCCGCGCGGGCGCCGAGCGGCTGTTGAGCGAGGCTCCCCGCCTGATCGGCGGCGGCGACGACGGCGCGGCGGCCGCGGCGCTCGCGGGTTACCTGCGGCGGCTGGCCGGGATGGGCGGCGCGTCCCTCCGCTCGGTGGAGCCCGCCACCACCCGCGACGCCGGCGCCGGCCTGACCGCGCTGCCCGTGGTGGTGAGCGGCGAGGCGGATCTGCAGGAGGTGCTCACCTTCCTGCGGCTGCTGGAGACGGGGCCCAAGCTGGTGCAGGTGCGCGAGCTTCGGCTGGAATCGATGTCGCGCGAAACGTCCGCCGCATCGATCTCCTTCCGCTTCGTCGCGACCGGCTTCACCCTCGCCGCCGACAGCGCCGGAGCAGCGCTATGAACTGCTGCCTCACACAGAGCCACAGAGTTACCTGAAAGAACGGAAAAGGGGTTCTCTGTCCCTTGCAGTTCCCTCCGTGTTCTCTGTGTGATGCTGTTTGCCGTTAACCGAATCCGTGGAGATGGAATGAGGCTCTTTGCAGGGTGGACCACCGCAAACCGCGCCGCGCTCGGGCTGCTGGTCGCCTCGGCGGCGCTGTGCGTGAGCGAGGCGGCGGGTGCGCGCAGGCTGGAGCCGCTCCCCACCTCCGCGCGCGCGGCCAAGCCGGTGCCCATGCCGCGCATCGCGCAGCGCGGGGGCGGGTCGGATGCCGCGGTGCTGGCGGCGGTGTCGCGCGACCCATTCCGCGCGGACCGGCGGCGCTCGCCTCCCCGGCTGACGGTCGGCACGCCCATCCAGGCCCCGGCGGCGGAGTACGTGGAACCGGCGGCGGGGCCCTCCCCGGCGGCGTCGTTCCGCCTGCTGGGGACGGTGGTGCTCCCCGGGGGCGGGCTGGCGGTGGTGGCCGGCGTGGACGGGCAGGGGCGCGTGCTGCGCGTGGGCCAGTCGCTGGCGGGCTACCGGCTGGTGCGCGTGGGCCCCGGCACCGCCACCCTCACCGGCGCGGACACCACCGTAGTGCTGCGTACCACCGCCACGCCGCAGGGAGTGGCGCAGTGAGGCGCCTGGGGTGGGCCGCGGCGGCCGTCCTCCTCGCGGTTCCGGGCGTTGCGGCCGCGCAGGGCACGGGGGTGGAGCGCACCGCGCAGGGGGTGCAGATCGACTTCCAGGGCACCGACATGCGCCTGGCCGTGGCGGCACTGGCCGAGGCGGCGGGGCTCAACGTCGTCTTCGGCGAGCTCCCCTCGCGTCCGGTCACGCTGCGCACAGGCGCGCCGGTGCCGCCCACGATGCTGCGCAGCTACCTGGAAAGCCTGCTGCGCGCCAACGGGCTCAACCTGGTGGACGAGGGCGGCGGGCTGCTGCGCATCGTCCAGGCCGAGGGAGCGGGGCAGGCTCAGCAGCCGGTGCAGAACGGGGTGCAGCGCGGCGCCCCCGGCGAGATGCGCATCTGGGTCCACCGCCTCCGCCACGCCCCGGCCGAGGACATCGCGCGCTCGGTGGGCGCGCTCTTCGGGATCGGCGACCGCGGCGGCACCGCGCCGGGCGAGGTGCGCTCCCTTTCCGAGGAGCTGCGCGCCGGGCGCTACGGATCGACCGAGGAGGGCGCGCGCCCCACCGACCGCTCCGTCTCCGCGCAGCTCCAGGGCGGGGTGCAGATCGTCCCCGATCCGCGCACCAACGCGCTGCTGATCCGCGCCACGGCACAGGACTACGAGACGATCCGCGCGGCGGTCGACGAGCTGGACACGCGGCCGCTGCAGGTGCTGATCGAGGTGCTGATCGCCGAGGTGCGGCGCGACCGGCAGTTCGGGCTGGGGGTCGACGTGCGCGTGCCGGAGCAGCTGGAGCCGCGCACCGGCGCCACCATCGGCGGCGAGCTCTCTGGCGGCTCGGCGGGCGACGTGGTGCTGCGCGTCCTGCGGCTGGGCGCCGTCCGCGCCGAGGTGGTGCTGCGCGCGCTGGCCGCTTCGGGCGAGGTCACGATCCTTTCGCGCCCCGTGATCCTGGCGCAGAACAACGAGCAGGCGCGCATCCTGGTGGGCGACGAGCGGCCCTTCATCCAGATCTCCCGCGCCCTTCCCACCGACGGCGCCGTGCGCGACCAGGTGGTGCAGTACCGCGACGTGGGAACGCAGCTCACCATCCGGCCCACCATCAACCCGGACGGCTACGTCACCATGTCGGTGCTCCAGGAGGTCAACACGGCCACCGCGGAGACGCAGTTCGGGGCGCCCATCATCAGCACCCGCGAGGCCGAGACGCGCCTCCTGGTAAAGGACGGCCACACGGTGGTGATCGGCGGGCTGATCGACCAGCAGCGCACCTCCGCCAACACCGGCATCCCCTTCCTGCGCGACATCCCCATCCTGGGCAACCTCTTCCGCTCCACGCAGCGGCGGAACACGACCACGGAGCTCTTCCTCTTCCTGATCCCGCACGTGCTGCGCACCGACGAGGACGTGGAAGAGGCCACCGCGCGCGTCCGCGAGCGCGCGCCGCGGCTGGATCGTGCGCTCGGCGACTCGATCCCGCTCCTCTGGGAGCCCGCCGATTCCGCGGCCGCCCGCCGTGCCCCGGCCACGCCGACGGCTCCGCCCCGGCCGACGCCGAGCTCGCCCGAACCCCCCATCCCCCAGGCGCCGCCGCCTCCCCGTGCAACCGCGCCCACGCCGCCGGGCCCCGAGCCACCGTGACGGCGAAGGGAACCAGCCGTTGCGGCGGACGCGCCGGGATGACGTTGATCGAGCTGCTGGTCGCCCTCGCCATCGTGGGGATCGCGCTCGCGGCGACGGTTCCCGCGTTCCGGCCGGCGAACCAGCGCGGCACCGGCGCCGCCGCCGAAGCGCTGATGCGCGCCTGGCGCGAGGCGCGGGGCGATGCCGCCCGCCGCGGAGTCCCGGTGGACGTGGTGCTGGATGCGAAGACGGGGGCCTGGTTCGCGATCACCGCGCCCGAGGACGAGCGGGCGCCCGACACCCTGCGCGCCGGCGTCCTGCCGCTCGCCGAGGGCGCGCGGCTGTCGGGCGGCAACGGGCGGGAGACGATGGTGCGCTTCGACGCGCTGGGCCGGGCGCGGGCCGACCGCGTCACCATCGAGCACGGCAGCGATCGGCTGGTGCTCTCGGTCGATCCGTGGACGGGCACGGGGCGGCGCCATGCGAGGTAACCGCGGCTTCACCCTGGTGGAGGCGGCGATCGCGCTCCTCCTGCTGGGCGTGGCGCTCGTCCCGCTCCTCCAGTCCGTGACGGCGGGGGTGCGCTCCGAAGGCGACCTCGCCGCCACGCTGAACGCGGTGCCCCTCGCCGAGTCGCGCATGGAGGAGCTGTCGCTGCTCCCGGCCGACTCGCTGAGCTTCTACTTCACCACCCGCAGGGGCACATTCGCGCCGCCCTTTGCCCGCTACCGGTGGAGCGCCCTGCTGAGGCCCGCCGCCGGGTCGCCCGCGCTGGTGCAGGCGGCGGTGCGGGTGGAGTGGGAGGGCGGGGGATACTCGCTGGAGACCTTTTTCCACCGGCCGGAGATGCTCCCCGAGGTGAAGCCGTGACGGCGCGGCGCGGCGGCTTCACCCTGCTGGAGGTGGTGGTCGCGCTCGTCGTCGCCGGGGCGGTGACGGCGGGGGCGTACGGGATCCTGCTCTCCGTGTCGGCATCGCGCGACCGGGTGGTGCGCGAAAGGGAGCGCGTGCTTCCCGCCGTCGCCGCGCGGGAGGCGCTCACGACGTGGCTCGCCGGGGCCGCCACGCTGGACCAGGGCGGACCCTTTCGCGGCATCGACCGGCGCGACGGCCCGCTCCCGGCGGACGAGCTGTCGTTCGTGGTGGGCGACGGCGGGACGCTGCACCCTGGCCCGCGCCGCATCCGGCTCTGGGTAGAGCGCCGCTTTGCCGCGCCGCGCCACGGGCTGCTGGCGGAGATCGGGATGATCGAGGGCGGCCCGACGGACACGCTGGAGGTCGCTCCGGGCGCTGCGGGGATGGACGTGCGCTACCGGACGCGGGTCAAGGGGGTGGACCGCTGGGTGGACTGGTGGTCGGCGGCGACGGAGCTCCCCGACGCCGTGGAGCTGCGCCTGCTGCCGCCCCCGGAGCGCGCGGCCGACCCGCGCGGCGACGGGCTCCCCGGGCCGCTACGGCTGCCGGTGAAGGCGGCGCTCCACTCGGATTCGAACCAGGAGGGAAGGGATGACGCCTCGCGGACGCCAGGGATTCGCGCTGATTGCGGTGCTGTGGGTGCTGGTTCTGGCGTCTGCGCTGGCGGTTGAGCTCCACGGCACCGTGCGCGCCGACCAGCGCGCCGTGGCCAACGCCCGCGCCGCCGCCCGCGCGCGCTGGGCCGCCCGCGGCGGCCTGGCCGTGCTCGCCGAGCGCCTCCGCGAGCAGCTGGCGAAGCCCTCCGCCGCGGGCGCCTTCGCGGCCACGGACCCCCTCCTGATCCCAGCCGTGGAGTACCGCCTGGAGGGCGTCGCCGTCCGCGCCACCGCGCACGACGCCCGCGCCCGCGTGCAGCTCAACCTCGCCCCCGAGGCGGACCTCCTCACCCTCTTCGCCGCCGCGGGGGTGGAGCCCGGCCGCGCGGGTGCCCTGGCGGCGCAGGTCGCGCGCTGGCGCGCCGCGCACGCCCCTCCCGCCCTGGCGCCGGACTCGTCGGGCCGGCGCCTGCGCCCCATCCCCGGCGCCTTCGCGACGCTGGCGGATCTGCGCCGGGTGCCGGGCATCACCCACGCCGAGTACGCGCGGGTGGCGCCGCTGCTGAGCGTGGCGGGCGACGGGATGATCAACGTCAACACCGCCCCCGCCGCCGTCCTGCGCACCCTGCCGGGGATCGACGCGCGGGCCGCCCTCGCGCTGGTGGCGCGGAGGAAGGCGGGGCCGATGCTCTCGTCCTTCGAGCTGCTGGGCGCCCTTCCGCCCGCGTCGCGGTTCGCGGCGCAGGAGCGGCTCACCGAGCTGCGCGAGCGCGCGGCGTTCCTCCCCCGCGCCGCCGAGGTGGAGGTGATCGCCGCCCCGGACGGATCTCCCCTGCGCGCCCGCCTCCGCGCCGTCGCCGTGCTGGCGGGCCGGAAGCGGGCGGCGATCGTCGCGGTGACTGAGCGCTGACGGGCGCCCCCTCGCCCGCCTGCGGGGGCGCAGGGCCGGGGAGGGGGAGAACTCCGCGCCAGTGCGCACACATCTGGTAGGGGCGCGATTCATCGCGCCCGTGTCTGGCGTCCGCGCCGGACCCAATGATCGTGCTGTGCCGCGGCCCGACGGCACCCGCCCCGCCACGCCAACCGTGCGCGTCGGCTCCGAGAACCGCACGCCATCCGTCGCTTTTCACCACGCTAGGAGAATCGCCCTCCCGCGCGCACTATTACGCGGTTGCTGGCACCCTCCGGCGTCCCCGCGCCGCCGCTCCACCCTCTGCCCAAAGGCCCCACATGCGCCATCGACTTTCCCCGCTGTTGATGATCCTTGCCCTCGCGGCATGCGGCGGCGCGTCCGCCGGCGGCGGTGCGGATGGTCCGCCGGCCGCCGAGATCGTGGGTGGCAAGCCGGTGGGGCTCTTCTTCATGACGCGTTTCTGGAGCTACACCAACTCGCTGGAGAAAGCCGTGTGGTACTTCGCGCCCGACGGCCGGGTCTACCACAACCTCGCCTCCGGCTTCTCGGCCGCGGAGCTGCAGGCGCACAAGGGCAATCAGGGGACGTACGAGGTGGCGGATGGCAAGCTCAAGGTGACCTGGGCCGACAACAAGGTGACCGAGGGCAGCTTCGCGCCGGATGGCGGCGCGTTCAACTGGGATGGCGGCATCTTCACCGCGGTCAAGCCCTTCGAGGAAGGCAAGTCGCTCGCGGGCACCTACGAGGGCGGGGAGTCGTTCAGCACCGGCGCCGGCAACGGCGCCTCCGCCTCCAACACCATCGAGTTGCGCCCCGACGGAACCTTTCGGCGCGTGGGCGTCGCGTCCATCCAGAGCACCACCAGCGAGTCCGTGGTCGACGCGGGGGCCCAGGGCGGCTCCGACGGCAAGTGGCAGATCGACGGCTACTCGCTCGTGCTGACCGGAGCGGACGGGAATGCGCAGCGCGCCATCGCCTTCCCGTACGACGACAAGGAAACCCCGGTGTACCCGGACCGCATGTACTTCGCCGGCACCATGTACAAGCGCCAGTAGGGGCGCGATTCATCGCGCCCGTGCCCGAAGCCGCTCCACCGAACAACGGAGAAAAGCCTCACACAGAGGCCACAGAAGGAACTGAAAGGTCACAGAGAAAACCTTTTGCGGTTCTCTCCGTGGCCTCTGTGTCTCTGTGTGAGCCATGCAGTTGCAGTTCTATCCCGCGTCTCTGCGCCTCTGCGTGAGATACACGGAGAGGAGGGGGGCGGGATCTGAGCGCTGGGATCCCGCCCCCGCACCATTTTCCTGAGCTGACCGGATCCGTGCTACGGGGCACGGAGGGCGTCGAACGCGCCCTCCAGCCGGATGCGGGTGGAGGGATCGCGCGGGTCCGCGCTCCCTTCCCACCAGAAGGTGCCCGCCACGCGCCGGTCGGTGGCTTCGGTCACGCGCAGCGTTCCGCGAAGAGCGAAATAGGGCCGCGCCTGGCTGTCAGGGTCATCCGAGAACATCGTGAACACGTCCGTGAGGAGCCCCAGCGCATGCTCGCCCCTCCGGAAGCGGAACGGCTGGAAGCTCGTTATCGTCTGGAAGCCCCCGCCGGCGAAAACGATCATCCGCTGCGTTCCCGCATCCCGGAGCTCTACCTCCATGCTCTCGCCGAGCGGCAGGAGGAGCTCCGCGTCTCCTTCCAGCGTCCCCCTCACCGCGCCGGTCGCTTCCGCGCGGAAGCGACCGCTGGCCACCTCCGCCACCGCGGCCGGGTTCCCGTCCCGGCACCCCAGCGCCAGCACGCCAGCCAGCGCGGTCCCCACCACACGCCGCAGAGCCGACCTGCACATTGCGCCTCCTCTCGCTGTGAGGAATGAAAAATGGCGGCGTCCGCCGGGGCGCGTGCCCGAACCCAACCGCCGGTTAACGCGACGCTAAATGAGTGTCGCCCGGCGCGCAAGACCGGCGTATTGGCGGGGTGCCCCGGCGCGTCGCGCGCGGGTGTTGAAAGTAGCGCCGGGGTGCGGTAAATTTTCGGGATGAACGAAGAATACCTGATCGTACGCGGCGCACGCGAGCACAACCTCAAGAACATCGACGTCCGCATTCCGCGCGACAAGCTGACCGTGGTCACGGGCTTGAGCGGGAGCGGCAAGTCGTCGCTGGCCTTCGACACCATCTACGCCGAGGGGCAGCGGCGCTACGTGGAGTCGCTCTCGGCGTACGCCCGGCAGTTCCTGGGGATGATGGAGAAGCCGGACGTCGACTCCATCGAGGGGCTCTCGCCGGCCATCTCCATCGAGCAGAAGACGGCGGGGCGCAACCCGCGCTCCACCGTCGGCACGGTCACGGAGGTGTACGACTACCTCCGCCTGCTGTGGGCGCGCGCGGGCACGCCGCACTGCCCCAACTGCGGCCGTCCGGTGCAGCGGCAGAGCGCCACGCAGATCGTCGACCGCATCATGGAGTCGCCCGCGGGCACCTGGGTGGAGGTGCTGGCCCCGGTGGTGCGCGGCCGAAAGGGCGAGTTCCGCGAGCTGTACGAGGAGCTGCGCAAGAAGGGCTTCAGCCACGCCCGCACCGACGGCGAAGTCCACCGCATGGAGGAGCCTCCCAAGCTCGCCCGGCGATCCAACCACGACATCTCCATCTACGTGGAGCGCAAGCTGGTGGTGCGCGAGGACAACCGGCAGCGCATCGCCGACTCGGTGGAGACGGCGCTCCGCGCGGCCGACGGCGTGGTGGAGGTGGTGGCGCACGCGGACGGCGCCGAGCCCGTCACCCACCTGCTTTCCGAGCACTACGCCTGCGCGTTGTGCGGCATCAACATCCCGGAGCTGGAGCCGCGGCAGTTCTCGTTCAACTCGCCGTACGGCGCGTGCACCGGGTGCGGCGGGCTTGGAACGCGCAGGGAGCCCAACCCCGAGCTGATCCTGGCGGACCACTCGCTCTCCATCCTGGAAGGCGTGGTGCTGCCGTGGGGCGTGCCGCGCGGTCACCTGCGCGGCACCATCCTGCAGGGGCTGGCCGATGCGCTGGAGTTCGACCTCAACACCCCCTGGGCGGATCTCCCCGAGAACGTGCGCGACCTGCTGCTCTTCGGCGCGTCGGTGAAGAACGGGGGGAAGAAGATGAAGTGGGCCGGCATCGTGGCCGACGTGGCGCAGCGCTACCAGGACTCCTCCAGCGACTCGCTTCGTGAGACGCTGGAGGAGTACATGAGTACCCTGCCGTGCAACACGTGCGGCGGCACGCGGCTCAAGCCCGAGTCGCTGGCGGTGACCGTCGGCGGGCGCTCCATCGGCTCGGTGGTGGCGCTGCCGGTAAGCGAGGCGCACGACTTCTTCCAGGGACTCAAGGACGACCCGCGCCTCTCGGCCGAGATCGCGCTCCCCATCCTCAAGGAGGTCACGGAGCGGCTCGGCTTCCTGGTGAACGTGGGCCTCGAGTACCTCACGCTGGGCCGCTCCGCAGAGACGCTCTCCGGCGGCGAGGCGCAGCGCATCCGCCTGGCCACGCAGATCGGCTCGCGGCTGGTGGGCGTCCTCTACATCCTGGACGAGCCCTCCATCGGCCTTCACCAGCGCGACAACCTGCGCCTGCTGGAGACGCTCCAGCAGCTGCGCGACCTGGGGAACACCGTGCTGGTGGTGGAGCACGACGAGGACACCATCCGCGCCGCCGACTACGTGCTGGACCTGGGCCCGCGCGCCGGCCGCCACGGCGGCGAGGTGGTGGCCGAGGGGACGGTGGACGACATCCTGGCGGCCGAGCGCTCGCTGACGGGCGCGTACCTGCGCGGCGAGCAGCGCATCGAGATCCCGCCCCAGCGCCGCGCTCCGCAGCCGGGGCGCGAGATCGTCATCCACAACGCGCGCGAGCACAACCTGCGCAACGTGGACGCCCGCATCCCGCTGGGGTGCTTCGTGGCGGTCACAGGCGTCTCGGGTTCCGGCAAGTCCACGCTGGTCAACGACATCCTGTGGAACGCGATGGGGCGCAAGTTCTACCGCGCCAAGAGCGTCCCCGGGGTGCACGACCGCATCACGGGGCTGGATCTGCTGGACAAGGTGGTGGACATCGACCAGTCCCCCATCGGCCGCACGCCGCGCTCCAATCCCGCCACCTACACCGGCCTCTTCACCGTCATCCGCGACCTCTTCGCCGAGCTGCCGGAGAGCAAGATGCGCGGCTACACGCCGGGCCGCTTCTCCTTCAACGTCAAGGGCGGGCGCTGCGAGGCATGCCAGGGCGACGGCCTGGTGAAGATCGAGATGCACTTCCTGCCGGACGTGTACGTGCCGTGCGAGGTGTGCCGCGGGAAGCGCTACAACCGCGAGACGCTGGAGGTGTTCTACAAGGGCCACTCCATCGCCGACGTGCTGGAGGCCACGGTGGACGACGCGCTGGAGCTGTTCGAGGCCGTCCCACGCCTCCGCCGCCACCTGCAGACGCTCTCCGACGTGGGGCTCGGCTACATCCACCTCGGCCAGTCCGCCACCACGCTCTCGGGCGGCGAGGCGCAGCGGGTGAAGCTGGCGACGGAGCTCTCAAAGGTTGCGACCGGCCAGACTTTTTACATCCTGGACGAGCCCACCACCGGCCTGCACTTCGAGGACGTGCGCATGCTGCTGGAGGTGCTGCACCGGCTGGTGGAGCGCGGCAACACGGTACTGGTGATCGAGCACAACCTGGACGTCATCAAGACCGCCGACTGGATCATCGACCTGGGCCCCGAAGGCGGCCCCCGTGGTGGGGAGATCGTTGCGGCGGGGACGCCGGAGGCTGTGGCGCGGGTGCCGCGGTCGTACACGGGGCAGTTCCTGGCGGGGATGCTGGGGGGGCGTGGGGTGTCCGGGCATGCGCCGGAGGTCGTGGCAGAGGCGGAGACCACGGCGCCGCCTAAGAAGCGGGGGCGGAAGGCGAAGGTGGTGCAGGGGTGAGGGCTGAGGCCGCTACCGGCAGTTGAAACCGCTGCAACAACGGCGGGAAGCCTGCCTTCGCAGGCTCCGATGGGCGGGGGCGGTGCGGGACGCCGTTATAGGCCGCCGCGGAACACCGGGATGCATCCGGCGCCCGAACCGGGGGCTGAAGCCCCCGGCTGGAACCACGGGAAGACGGCTGAAGCCGTCTCGCTGCGGCGGGGTGCGCAGCAGTCCCCCGTTTTTTGTCATCCTGAGTGACGCGCCTCTCCGTCATCTTCGTTGCACCGTCGTTTGGCGCGTAGCGAAGAGAACGGGCTCTACCCGTGAGGTGCGGCCGATCCCATGTTCCGTACCCAGCGCATGGCCGTCGAGTTTAGCGGCGCCAACGTCCCGCAGAGGCGACGTGCCAGGACTTCGCGCCGGCCCCACGTCCTGTCGCCCATGGACGCCCTCGGAACTCAGCCATTTCCTGGCGGCCACCCTGGAGGTGGCGATACGTTCATCGACCTTTTAACCCGCCAGGGAGGTGCTCCTCTCGTCGGGTTCTCTAAATCCCACCTATAAAGCTCCCATCGTGCCTGAATTTCTAACGGCGAAGCGGGCCATTGCTGAGATTGAAGAGGTAATCACCGAGGCCCGTAGCCGCCTCATCCTCGTGTCCGCGTATTTCAAGGTTTCCGACACCTTCATGAACCGGCTTCGCGGTGCCGTGCGGCAGAATGTCGAGATCACGTTTCTCGCCAGGGAGGGGGCCGCGACGCCGGCAGAAATCGAGAAACTCCTTGCGATCCCGAACCTGTCCTTCTTCACTCTCGAACATCTGCACGCAAAGTGCTATCTGAATGAGAACCGCCTAGTCATCACGTCTCTAAACCTGTACGAGGCTTCCGAGAAGAACTGGGAGATGGGCGTTTCTTTCACGGCGGATGAGCCGATCTACGGCAAAGCTGTCGCAGAGGTGAGCAACATGCTTAGCGAGGCAAAGCAGGTGTATGCCGCGCCGCGAGTCGCTTTACCCGTCTCCGCTCCGCCCGCGAGGCCCGCGTCTGCCTCCAAAGTTGCACCTGCCTCGGCGCATTCGCGCAAAGGTGCTTCGCCAAATGGTAAGGGCAGTTGTATCCGATGTGCGGATGAGATCCGCCTCAACCCCGAAGTTCCGCTCTGCCGCAGATGCTTTAGTAAGTGGGCGGAGTACAAGAACACCGAATTCACCGAGAAATATTGCCACGACTGCGGGAAGGAAGCGCGCACGAGTTTGAGCCGTCCGCTCTGTCGATCCTGCTTCGCCGGGGCGCGCGCATGATCGGTTGGAGTATGTTCATTTCCGCAGCCAGTGCACGCCCGGCGGCGCGCTGAGGGGGTGGCGGTGCCGGGGTGGGGGGCGGTGCTGCTGTACATGGCGGGCGTCCTCGTGGGGGTCTACCTCCTGCTGGGGGCGCTGGTGTGGTGGTATGCGGAGCGGCTGATCTTTCAGCCGCAGACGCCGCGATACACCGCGTCGGCCGGCGCTACGCTCGTGCCGGTGGGGGACGGGGACTCCATCGCGGTGGTGTGGCTGCCGAACCCGCGGGCGCGGTACACCATCCTGTTCAGCCACGGCAACGCCGAGGACCTGGGCGACCTGCGCTACTTCCTTCCGGACCTGCGCGATGCGGGGTTCTCGGTGCTGGCGTACGACTACCGCGGCTACGGGCTCAGTGGACGGCGCGCGCCCAGCGAGCGCAGCGCGTACCAGGACCTCGCCGCCGCGTACAAGCACCTCACCGGTGCCCTGGGCGTCCCGCCGGAGCGCGTGATCCTGCACGGAAGGTCCCTGGGGGGCGGGATCGCGTCGGAGCTGGCGAGCCGGCAACCGGTGGCGGGGCTCGTGCTGGAGAGCACCTTCGTGAGCGCCTTCCAGGTGGCCGTTCCGCGGCGGATCTTCCCGTTCGACCGCTTCGGCACGGAGCGCAGGCTGGGGGAGATCCGCGCGCCCGTGCTGGTGATCCATGGCACGCGCGACGAGGTCATCCCCTTCTGGCACGGCGCGCGGTTGCTGGAACGGGCGAATGCGCCCAAGCAGCACTTCTGGGTGGAGGGCGCAGGCCACAACGACCTGCAAATGGTCGCCGGGGAACGCTACTGGCGCGCGCTGGGCAGATTTGCGACACTTTTGGAAGAAAATGGGCGGGAACCCTCCAGCCGGTGAGATGATGATACGAACCCTCTCTTTCCTCGCACTTCTCTCGGTGCTGGGCGCGTGCGCCTCGACCGCACCGAGCGCCCGCCGGGCTCCCGCGGAGAAAGTGGTGCTGGTGCCAAGGCTTCCCGTGTCGGCGTTCATCGACTCGGCAGCGCTTCACCAGGCGCTGCTCGCCGCGCCTCCCGCACCTGCCGGGTTCCGGCTGAGGCCGCTTTTCAGGGTGGCGTACGACAGCACGGGGGCGCTGAAGGAGGTGGAGACGATCTCGCGGACTCACTTCCCGCAGGAGTACGGGCAGCAGATGGTGGAGCTGCTGCGGGCCCACGTCCGGCCGCGGATCACGACCGGCAAGGAAGAGTGGAACACGGTCTGGCTCCAGAGCGGGCGCTCACCGAAGATCGTGGCGATTCCCGCCGTTGTAACGGTGAGGCCGAGGGTCGCGAACACCGCCGTGGTCACGCGCGAGCTGACACGCGTGTCTCAGCGGCTTCAGCAGCTCAACTCCACACTGGCGGGACGGCAGTTCACGGCGGGAGTGTCGATGCTCGTTTCCGAAGAGGGGGTTCCAGAGGAGCCGAGGATCGAGCGGAGCACCGGAGACGTGCAGATCGACCGTGAGATCCTCAACGTCGCCCGGATGATGCGCTTCACGCCGGGGATGGTCGAGGAGTACCCGGTGAAGATCACCGTCCAGATCCCGATCAGCCTGGTCTTCCCGCTTCCGAGCGTGGCACCCAACGGTACGCCGCGGCCCTGAGGCCGGGTACCGCCACGAGCCGCGCGGTGCTAACTTTCCGGTCGCAAGTGCAGCAACCTCAGAGGCTTGCGGCCGTTCTTCCCTCCTGAACCGTCTCCCCATGCGCAAGAGCAGCTACTTCCGCCCCTTCGCCCTGCTGGCGCTGTGCGCCGCGGCGGTATGGCTTTACTTCACGCCGCACCTGGCGGTCAGGCGGCTGCAGCAAGCGGCCGAGGCCGGCGACCGCGAGGCATTGGCGCAGCTGGTGGACTTCCCCTCCGTCCGCGCGAGCGTCAAGGAAGAGGTGCGCCAGGCGATGGCAGAGCGGATCGACAAAGAGGCGGACGACAACCCGTTCGCGCGCTTCGGGGCGGCGCTGGCGGGGATGATGGTGGACCCGCTGGTGGACTCGTTCGTGACGCCCGGCGGCATCGCGGCGGCGGTGCGCGGCGAGAGGCCGTCGGTGGGGAAGGAGGGGCGCGACCGCGCGGAGAAGGCGGCGCGCGACGTGGAGGTGACGCGCGGGTACGAAGGGGTGGACACCTTTGTCCTCCGCTTCCGCGACAGGGACGGCGGCAAGGAGCGGATGGCGCTGGTGATGCACCGCGAGGGGCTGGCCGATTGGAAGCTCTCCGCCATCCGCCTCCCCGACGGGGCGGAGTAGAGCCGCCACGAGCGCCGCGCCCACAGCGCGGCGCTCGCCGCATTCGGGATGGTGGCCCGTCCGCCGCGCGCACCGTAGATTGGGCACATGGTCTCTCTCTTCGACATCCTGGGGCCCACCATGGTCGGCCCATCGTCATCGCACACCGCGGGCGCGTGCCGGCTGGGGCTGCTGGCGCGCGCCATCTTGGGCGGCACCCCGCAGCGGGCGCAGATCCAGCTCCACGGCTCCTTCGCCGCCACCGGCGAGGGGCACGGGACGCAGCGCGCCATCGTCGGCGGGCTGGCGGGGCTCGCGCCAGACGACCTGCGCCTGCGCCAGGCGTACGACGAGGGCGCGGCGGCGGGGATGGAGTGGAGCTTCGACACCATCGACCTGGGCGAGGACGCGCACCCCAACACCGCCGTCTTCCGCGTGGAGCGCGACGGCGAGACGGTGCAGCTGCGCGGCGCATCGCTGGGCGGCGGCCGCGTGGAAGTCACCGAGATCGACGGGTTCCCGGTCGCGCTCGGCGGCGACTACCACACGCTGGTGCTGCTGGCCCACGACGAGCCTGGCACCATCGCCGCGGTGGCCACGGTGCTGGCGGGGCACCACATCAACCTGGCCACCATGCGCGTGGACCGCACCGGCCGCCACAAGGACGCGCTGATGACCATCGAAGCGGATGAGCCCGTGGGCGAGGCCACGCTGGGCGCCATCCGTTCGTTCCCGTGGCTGCGCTGGGCCCGGGCGATACCGAAAATTTCTTAGGGATGGGGGATGGGGGATGGGGGATGGGGGAATGGGGGATGGGGGGCGAATCGGGACGGGAGCTCCGCCGCTTCCAGAGGTCCCGTAGTTGCAAGCGGTTACCCATTCCCGATTCCCGATTCCCCATTCCCCGCAGTTCCATGCACAAGTCCATCGAATCCCTGATCCGCGAGGCCGACGAGACCGGCCGCACCCTCGCCCAGGTGGTGCTCGACACCGAATCGGCGGAGAGCGGCAGGGCTCCCGAGGAGATCCGCGGACGGATCGCGAAGACGCTGCGGGTGATGCGCGGCGCCATTGACGAGGGGCTCAAGGGCGAGGTGCGCTCCGCCAGCGGCCTCACGGGAGGGCGCGCGCGGCGGCTGATGGAGAACGGGCCGCGGCTGCTGGGGGCCCGCCTCACCGAGACGCTCGCCCGCGCCATCTCCACTCTGGAGGTCAACGCGGCGATGGGGCTGATCGTGGCGGCGCCCACGGCCGGCGCGGCGGGCGTGCTCCCCGCCGTGCTCATCAGCATGGACGAGTTCCAGGAGCTGGGCGAGGAGCGGCTGATCGACGCCATGCTGGTGGCCGGCGGCGTGGGCGGGGTCATCGCCCACCGCGCGTCGCTCGCCGGCGCGGAGGGCGGGTGCCAGGCGGAGACGGGGACCGCGGCCGCCATGAGCAGCGCCGCCGTTTCGTACCTGCACGGGGGGACGCACGAGCAGATCTCCACCGCCGTCGCGCTCACGCTGCAGGGGATGCTGGGGCTGATCTGCGACCCCATCGGCGGGCTGGTGGAGATCCCCTGCATCTACCGCAACGCCTCCGCCGCCATGCAGGCCATCGCCGGCGCGGAGATGGCGCTGGCGGGGCTCGACTTCCCCGTCTCCGCCGACGAGGTGATCGACGTGATGGGCGATGTGGGGCGCCGCATGCCCCGCGCCTTCCGCGAGACGGCGGAAGGGGGGCTCGCCACCACCCCATCCGCGCGCAAGCTGGTGCAGCTGCGGCCCCGGGCGGGCGCCGTGGGGTCGGGGAACTGAAACTCCTTCCCACGGGCCGGCGTAGGCGCATACCATGTTCAGCGTACTCATCTTCATCGTAGTGCTCTCCATCGTGGGACGCTGGGTACACGGCTGGTCCACCGCCGGCCCGGCGCTCGCGCCGCACTACGAGGCCGAGATCGCGCGGCTTCGCGGCGAGGTGGACGAGCTGAACGCCCAGGTGGTGCGCCTGACCGACGAACAGCAGTTCATGATGCGGCTCCTGACGAGCGGCGAGAACCGCCCGGCCCCGGAGCTTCCCCCCGCCAACGAGGAGACGGCCTGATGGTGACGCGAGAGGATGTGGAGCGGTACCTGCTCAACTCGGAGCTGACCCACGAGGAAGTGCAGGATGGGATGTGGGTGGCCCACGCGGAAGGCGGGCCTTCGCTGGTGATCCATCACTCGCCGCCGGTGCTGGTCTTCCGCCTCAAGGTGATGGACGTGCCCAGCGACCAGACCCGCTGCGCCGATCTGTACAAGAGGCTCCTCCGCTTCAACGCGACGGACCTGGTGCACGCCGCGTACGGGCTGGAGGAGGAGGACGTGGTCCTCACCGAGACGCTGGAGCTGGAGAACCTCGACCAGAACGAATTCCAGGCGGTGATCGACTCGTTCCAGATGGCGATGGCGTCGCACCTGGAGCAGCTCGCGCCCTTTCGCGACTGCTGACCGCCCCGAACCGACTGATGCCCAATGGGACTCTTCGATAAGCTGTCACTGCTGATCCGGTCGAACATGAACGACCTGATCGCCCGGGCCGAAAACCCGGAAAAGATGCTGAACCAGGTCATCGACGACATGCGCAACCAGCTCGCGCGAGCGAGGCAGGAGGTTGCCCATGCGATGGCCGACGCGGCGAAGCTCAAGAAGCAGGTGGAGGACGAGCAGAAGCAGGCGCAGGAGTGGGAGCAGCGCGCCATGCTCGCCGTGCGCCAGGACCGCGACGACCTGGCCCGCCAGGCCCTGATGCGCCAGCAGGAGCACGCCTCCCGCGCGCAGCAGTACTACGACACCTGGGAGAAGCACGAGGCGGACACGCAGCGCCTGCGCGACGCACTGCGGCAGCTGAGCGACAAGATCCAGGAGGCGACGCGCAAGAAGAACCTCCTGATCGCGCAGCAGAAGCGCGCAGAGGCGCAGAAGCGCATCCACGAGACGATGTCCGGCCTGTCGGATGCGTCTGCCTTCGACGCCTTCGACCGGATGGCGGCGAAGATCGAGGACAACGAGCGCCAGGCCCTGGCCGCCGCAGCGGTGAGCGACGACCTGAGCGGCGACTCGCTGGAGCGCGAGTTCAAGGCGCTGCAGGCCGCGGGTGGCGACAGCGTGGACTTCAAGCTGCTGGAGATGAAGCAGCAGATGGGCCTTCTCCCCTCTGCCCCGGCCGCTTCGTCGACGCCGGCGCCCGCGCTCACCAACGGGCAGGCCTCGCTCCAGCTCGGCACCGGCGACCCTGCCGCCGCCGCCGCGCCCGCCTCCCCCGCCGCCGCGCAGGACAACGTCAGCGACGCCGAGCTCGTGGACGAGTTCGACGCGCTGGAAGCGAAGGAGCGGGGGACGGTGTAGGGCAGGGAACGGCAGCCTCACACAGAGAACACAGAGGTGACGACAAGACGCAGAGGAACGGAACCGAACCTCTTCTGTTCTTGTCGGTCCCCTCTGTGGCTCTGTGTGAGGCTTCAACGAAACGGGGCACCCAGCGCTATGCCGGGTGCCCCGTTCCGCGTCAGCCAGCCAGCGCTACACCGCGTCGGAGAGCGACGTGAAGGTGAAGTCGCGGGCTTTGATGGCGGGGACGGTGACCGCCGAGCCCGCCTCGCCCGACTCCGAGGCGCTCACACGCACCGGGGCAGACATCGCCTCGATGTTGTTGAGCATGAAGATCGGCGACTCGTTCCAGCGCAGGTTCTTGACCGCGCTGGTGATGCGGCCGTTCTCCACCAGAAAGGTGCCGTCGCGGGTGAGGCCCGTGTACAGGATCGTGCGCGGGTCCACCGGGCGGATGTACCACAGGCGCGTAACCAGCAGCCCGCGCTCCGTGGAGGCGATCATCTGGTCGATGGTCGCGTTGCCGCCCGACATGTAGAAGCCGTCCGCGAAGCCCGTCGGCTCGCGCCCCTGCTTCTGCGCCCAGAAGCGGCTGTACTGCAGGTTCCGCAGGACGCCGCTCTCCACCCACTGCATGCGGCGGTTGGGAAGCCCCTGGCCGTTGAACGCCGAGCTGAAGATCTGCGGGTCCGACGGGTCCGAGTAGATGGAGACGCGTGGGTCCAGGAACTTCTCCCCGATCTTGTTGCCTCCCCCCTGCTTCGAGAAGAAGGAGCGCCCCTCGTCCGCCGAGCGCGCGTCCATGGCGAACGTCATGAGCTGCACCAGGTTGGCGACGGCGGTCGGCTCCAGGATCACCGTCCACTTGCCGGGCTCAACCGCCTTGGCGTTCCTGGACAGCTCGGCCTTGCGGATCGCGCGGTCCGCGAGCTGCGCCGGGTCCACCTTGCTCCAGTCGTTCTGCCCTACGCCCGCCCAGCCTGACCCCGTGCCGTCCGGCGTGCGCACGGTGGTGGTCAGGTTCGTCTCCGTGCCGGCCTGGTAGGCGAAGAGCCCCTTCTTGGTGGCCACCGCCTGCGACCCCACCACCATGTCCAGGAAGCCGGTCGCCACCAGGTTGCGCGTCGCGGCCGGGCGCGTGATCGCGTTGACCGCGGCGGCGCGAGCCTCAGGGGTCAGGTTGGCGGTCGACTGGAAGAAGGGGGTGGCGTTCGGGTACTGCTGCGGCCCCAGCTCGCCCAGGTACTCCGGGTCCTCGGGCACCAGCCGCGCCAGCCGCTCACTGGTCTGCACCACCGCGCGCAGCGACTCGTCGTCGAAGCGGTTGGTGGTGGCGCTGGCCACCTTTTTACCAAAGGCGCTGGTGAAGGTCAGCGTGGCGTCGTAGACGTCGCCGCCGGTGGAGATCTGGTTCACGGCGAAGCGGGTGTTGCCGCGCACCCCGCTCTGGATGTTGACGCGCGCCTCGTCGGCCGTGGAGAAGCCCAGCGCCCGCTGCGCCAGGCGCTGCATCTCTTCGCGCGAGAAGTATTTGCTCTGCTGCGCCATGGCTTAGGCCTTCCGTCCGGTGTTGATCACGTTGACCTTGCGGAACCGAGCCGCGGGGGAGCCGTGCGACACGGCGTTGGACTGCGAGGGCTGCCCCTTGCCGTCGTTGAAGGCGCCGCCCAGGAAGTAGGTGCTGCGCCCGCCGATGGCGTCCATCCCGTTCCAGAACTCGGGGGTCCTCATCTGGTACGCCACGTCCTTGAGCGGGCCCGTGATCCTCCCGTTCTTGATCTCCTGGAAGGTCTGCCCGCCGAACTGCGCGTTGTAGCGCTGCTGGTCGATGGAGAACGAGCCGTCGCCGTCGATCAGGATGCCGTCCTGGATCCCCGACACCAGCTCCTCCACCGAGGTGTCCTTGACCGTGTCCGGCAGCAGGTTGACGTTGGGCATGCGCTGGAACTGCACGTCCGCCCAGCTCTGCGAGTACGAGTTGCCGTGGCTGCGCACCGGCTTCCCCTGCTGGCGGTACCAGTCGGCCAGCATCGGCGCCTGCTCGCGCGTGGTCTGCAGGTCGTTGATCACCCCGTTCTTGATGATCAGGTACTCGTCCGGCCGTATCCCCTCGTCGTCGTACGCCACCGTCGACAGCCCGCCCGGCGTGGAGCGCTCGCCCTGCACGTTCATGAACTCCGGCCCGTAGCGGAACTTGCCCAGGAAGTCCCGGATCGGGTAGATGAACGAGGTGCCGGCGTAGTTCGCCTCGAACCCCATGATGCGGTCCAGCTCGGTGGGGTGCGCGATCGACTCGTGGATCGTCAGCCAGAGGTGCGTGGGAAGGAGCACCAGGTCGTAGCGCCCCGGCTGCACCGCCTTGGCCGTGAGCTTCTTGACCGCGTCCTCGGCCCAGCGCGGCGCGTTCTCCACCAGGCGCGAGTTGCGCACGTGCTCGTAGCCCAGCCCCATGGGCGCGATGTCGCTGGAGCGCCGGCTCTGGAAGTCAGACATGTCGGGCGACACCGCCGTCACGTTCAGCTGCGGGAACGAGCGGTAGATCGTCTGCGCGATGTACGAGCCGTCCGTGTTGGCGAACGTCTTCTCTTCCTTGAGGAAGAACATCGACGAGTTCACGAAGCGGGCGCCCTGCACCTTGAGCGCGGCCTCGTTGGCGGCCAGCAGCAGCGCCACCTTTTCCTCGATGGGTACGTTGAACGGGTCGGTCTGCACCGGCGATGTCCAGGTGGCGTCCGGGTACCGCTCGCCCGGGGCCAGCTCCACCGGCCGCCGCTGGGCCGCGGCGCTGGCGCGCGCCTGCGACACGGCCTGCCGGGCGACGCGCTCCACCTCGTCCGCCGTCAGGTCGCGCGACGCGGCGAAGCCCCACGAGCCGTTGGCCAGCACGCGCACGCCGAACCCGTAGGTCTCGCCGTCGTTGAAGAAGGTGATCTGCCGCTCGCGGGTGCCCACGGCCTGCGTGCGGTTGCGGGAGATGCGCACGTCCGCGTAGCTGGCGCCGGCGCGGCGGGCGGCATCCACCGCGCGCATCGCCAGCTCCTTCACCTGCGGATCGTCCATCTCCAGCACCGGCGCATGCGCCCTGGCCAGCCCCGGCAGCAGGACCGAGCCCGCGGCCAGCGCGGTGCCCTGCACGAGGAAGTCTCTGCGTTTCATCAGAGTTCGCTTTGGGAGGTGTGTGGTAAGATCTTAGCAATATGGATCGGGCGTTCGAACGGAGCAAGTGTGCATGGGAAGTGCGTTCGTGCGTGAGTGCGTCAGTGCGTTTTTGGATGCGGCACTCCAACTTTCCGGGCGATGAAGATTGCGGTGATCGGTGGCGGCCCCGCCGGGATGTGCGCGGCGTGGCGGCTGGTGCGGGATGGGGCGTCGGTGGAGCTCTTTGAGGCGGAGGGTCGCATCGGGGGGCGCACCCGCACCGAGGTGGTGGACGGGTACCGCATCGACACGGGGGCGCAGCTGTTCGGCACCCTCTACCGCCGCGTCCTCGCGGTGCTCGCGGAGGTGGGGGCGGGGGAGCGGATGGTGCGCGCGCCGGGGCGGGACGCGCTCTGGCGCAAGGGGCGCGCACACGAGGTGGTGTACGGCTCGCCCACCAGCATGCTGGCGTCCGGGGCATTGCCGGTCGCGCTGAAGCTGCGGCTGGGCGCGCAGTACCTCCCCTTCCTCCAGCGCCACGGCCCCTCGCTCGACCTCGACGCCCTGGAGCGCGCCGCCGGTGTCGGGCTGGACGGCGAATCCGCGTCGGCCTGGGGCGCGCGCGAGCTGGGGCGCGACTTCGTGGATCTCCTCGTCCACCCCCTCCTCGCAACCCTCTACGGCACCGGGTCGGAGGAGGCGAGCGCCGGCTTCTACCACGCGCTTTCCAGGCAGGGGCTCACGCTGCAGGTGCTCGCCATGCGCGGCGGTGCGGGCGGCTTCTGCGATGCGGTTGCGGCGGCGGTGGAGCGGGGCGGGGGAGTGCTCCACACCGGCCGCGCCGTCCACTCCGTCGCGCGCGCGGGCGCGGGCGTGGAGCTGAGCGGCGATGGGTGGACCGACCGCTTCGATGCCGCCGTCGTAGCCGTCCCCGCGCCGGCCGCGCTGCGTCTGCTGGGCGATGCGCTTCCGAGGGCGGCGGAGTGGCTGGCCCGCGTGCGCGTGCGCCCGACGGCTACGGTGGCGCTCCTCCTGGACCGGCCGGTACCGGGGCGCTTCTTCGGCCTCTCCTTTCCGCGTGGCGAGACGCGCGTGGTCGCCGCCGCCTGCGCGGAGGAGAACAAGGGCGCGGACGTGGTGCCGGCCGGGCGCGGGCTCCTCCTGGTGATCCCCACCCCCGCCGCCGGCGAGGCGCTGCGCGGCGCAGCCCCCGAAGACGCCCTCCGCGCCGTCCTTCCCGAGCTGGAGGGGGCACTGCCCGGCCTGGCCCGCACCGTCCGCGACGCACGCGTCTACCCGTGGGAGCACGGGTGGACGCTCTTCTATCCCGGCTACCTCGCCCACCTCCGATCCGCCCGCGGCGGCGCGCTCGAGGAAAACGCCCCCATCGCCCTCGCCGGCGACTACCTGTACGCCCCCAACGTCGAGGGCGCCGTCGCCGCCGGCCTGGAAGCCGCCGAGCGTCTGCTGCGCCGCATTTCGCCGTAGGGGCGCGATCCATCGCGCCCACCCTCCCCCCCACCTTGACCCCCGCGCCCCGCAGAGGCACAGGCAGGGGCAGTTCCACGTGGCTGCCCGTGCCCTGGTCATGCGCCGTCGTTGGCGGGAAGTCCCGGCGCGGGATACATTTGCGCGCTCGATCCACCCACGCGCAACCGCCCGACTGACGATGTCGTATCCCGAGCTCCTCGATCCCGACCTCTGGTGCCCGCTCACCCCCGCGGAGCGCCGCGAGCTGCTGGCCGGCGCCCTCTTCGACGCGCTCCAGGACGCGCCGGGAGTGCAGGGAGCGCGCATCGAGATCGGGCCGGTGGACCGCCCCTTCGACTACACCGCCGTCGTCGAGACCGACGTCGGCGACCTGAAGACCGCCCTCTGGTCGCACGCCCGCTCCACCATCTTTTGCGACCCCTCGATCCACCCCGCCAATCGCCGCCAGCTCGCCCCCGGCCCCGAAGTGGAGCGCGCCGCCGAGCGGCTCCGGCGGCGGCTCTCGGCGTCGTACACCCTGGAAACGCGCGGCCTCACGATGAAGATGGAGCCCGAGCCGCAGGTGGAGCGCACCTGGACGGCGGAGCGCGCCCGCTTCCGCAACCGCACCGCCGTCACGCGCGAGGACGTGATCACCAACGCCGCGGAAGTGGACGTGCGCGACCTGCTTGCGCACTTCTACACCGGCCCCTCCCTGCGCGCAGTGGGCGAGGACGGCACCGCCTTCCTCCTCCCCGCCGCCACGGAAGAAGAGGGCCGCCTGGTCACGCTCTGCGCCGCCTGCTCCCGCTGGGAAGAGGGCTCCCACGACCGCTGCACCACCTGCGGCGGCCCGGCAGAATCGGTCCTGGCGTCGAGGCCCGCGCGGCGGTGAAGCGCCTGGAGCCGAACGTGTGGGAGCGAAGGTGGCGGTGTTGTGGCGATCGGGAGATGGGGGGCCGGAGGCGGGGTATTCGGGAGTGAGGCGGAGCAGCCGGGGGTGCCCCGGCTGCTGGGGCGAGTGAACTCGCGGCAACAACAGCACGAAGTCCGCCTTCGCGGACTCGGGGGAGAGATCCTCGCGAGCCGCGAAACCCGAGCCGGGAGGGGATCGTGAGGGCGCCGTATACGCAGCTTTACCTGCATCTGGTTTGGGCCACGTGGGACCGCCTACCGATGCTGACGCCGGTGGTGATGCCGCAGGTCTACGATTGCCTGCAGGCGGAGTGCACCCGCCTCCGGGTGGACCTGCTCGCCATTGGCGGCGTCGAGGACCACGTCCACCTTCTGGTGAGGACGCCGCCGACGATCTCGGTCTCGTACCTCGTCCAGCAGCTCAAGGGTGTGTCGTCTCACATGGCGAACCACGCGATCCCGAAGGACTTCGTGTTCAAGTGGCAGGGAGCGTACGGCGCCTTCGCGGTATCCAAGCGCCTCGTCCCGCAAGCGCGCGACTACATCGCCAACCAGGAACAGCGGCACCGCGCCGGCCAGGTACACCAAACCCTTGAGCTGGGCTCTAGCCAAGGCCCCTAACGCGAATCTCGAAGCCGAGTCCGCGCAGGCGGACTTTGTGCTGTTGTTGCCGCGAGTTCACTCGCCCGGGTCCAGGTGCCCAAGTTGCCTAACCAGCCTTCACCCCGAAACAACCCGCATGACCACCAACACCATCCCCGCCGGCGGCGCCACGCACCTGGAATGCACCCGCTGCGGCGCCGAGTACGCCAGCGAGGCGCACCACCGTCTCTCGCAATGCTGCGAGAAGCCGCTCTACCCGCGCTACGACCTGGAGGCGATCGGGGCGCGGCTGAAGCGCGAGGATCTGCGCGGCCGCCCCGCCGACCTGTGGCGCTACGCCGAGCTACTCCCCGTGCGCGACCCCGCCAACGCCGTGCGCCTCGGCGAGGGGTGGACCCCGCTCATCGAGACGCCGCGGCTGGCGGAGCGGCTGGGCGTGGGGCGCGTGTGGGTCAAGGACGAGGGCCAGAACCCCACCGCGTCGTTCAAGGCGCGCGGCCTGTGCATGGCCATATCGCGCGCCAGGGAGCTGGGGATCCGCGAAGTGGCGCTTCCCTCGGCGGGCAACGCGGGTAGCGCCACCGCCGCCTACGCCGCCGCCGCGGGGATGCGCGCCCACATCGTGGTGCCCCGCGACACGCCCGTCCCCATCATCCAGGAGATCCGCGCCCTGGGCGCCGACCTGGAGCTGCTGGACGGGCTCATCACCGACTGCGGCGTGCGCGTGGCGGAGGGCGCGCGGGAGCACGGCTGGTTCGACCTCTCGACCCTCAAGGAGCCGTACCGGGTGGAGGGGAAGAAGACGATGGGCTACGAGATCGCCGAGCAGTTCGGGTGGACGCTGCCGGACGTGATCGTCTACCCCACCGGCGGCGGCACCGGGCTGGTGGGGATGTGGAAGGCGTTCGACGAGATGGAGCGGCTCGGCTGGATCGGCTCGCACCGCCCGCGGATGATCACGGTGCAGGCCAGCGGCTGCGCACCCATCATCCGCGCATGGGAGGAGGGCGCCGCCCACGCCGAGCCCTGGCAGGGCGCGCACACCTACGCCTCGGGCCTGCGGGTGCCGCGCGCGGTGGGCGACTTCCTGATCCTGGACGCGGTCCGAGCCTCCGGCGGCGCGGGCGTCGCCGTTCCCGACGAGGAGATGCGCGAGTGGACGCCCATCATGGGCGCCCTCACCGGCATCTTTGCCGCGCCCGAGGGCGCCGCTACCGCCGCCGCCGTCGCGCGCCTCCGCCAGGACGGCACGCTCAGCGGCGACGAGAGCGTGGTGCTGTTCAACACCGGCAGCGGCCTCAAGTACGTCGACCTCGACTGAAAAGCATCACACAGAGGGCACAGAGAGGACAGCAAGGGCACAGAGAACCCCTTCAGCTTTTCTTTCGGTACACTCTGTGTCTCTGTGTGAGATTCAGTTTCGGACCACCCCGTACGTCTGCACGGTGACGGAGCCGGGGCCCTGCACCCAGACCTTCATGCCGGGGCGGAAGGCGGCGGGGGCGCCCTGCAGCCGAACGTTGCCGTTGCGGGTGCGGAGCTGGAGGGTGCCGTCGGTGGCGCGCTCCACCACGCCCATGAACACGGGGCGGCCGTTTACCGAGAGGACGTCGTAGTCGCTCGCCACCAGCGTGCGGTCTGCGGCGCGGCGGCCGCGCACCTCCACCCGGGCGCCGGAGAGGGAGCGGATCTCGGCGGCGAGCGGGCCGGTGACGTGCACGCTCTCCCCGCCCTCGGCGGCGACGACGGTGCGCACGTTCATCGGCGCCGAGCCCACCGACGCCGGGACTCCGATCACCCGCTCCTCCTGTGCAGCGCCATTCGCGGGTGGAACGGAGGCGGGACGAGTGCACCCCGCGAGCACGACGGCCATCAGCACGAGAGTACGCATCAGCGGGTCCTCAAAAGATGGTTGCGGAATGGTGCCGGGATCTCGTCCCGGGACCCGGTCGTACCCGCGCCGGGCGCTACTTGGTCCTCGTCAGGCAGAAGCCCCCCGCTGTGGTCGCCCTGGCGCGGGGGTGCTATCTTGCCGCTCCGACGCCCCCGGTGCGTTCCGCCGCGGCTCCGCATCCGTCTCAACGCCCCGCGCCCAATGACCGCTCCGGCAGCGCGCCACTTCCTCGCCATCCCCGACTTCACGCGCGAGGAGATCCTCCGCACGCTCGACCTTGCCGCGGAGATGAAGCGCGGCGAGTACCGCGAGCGGCCGCTGGCGGGAAAGACGCTCGCCATGATCTTCACCAAGAGCTCCACCCGCACCCGGGTGTCGTTCGAGGTGGGGACGTACCAGCTCGGCGGGCACGCGCTCTTCCTCTCATCGCGCGACATCCAGCTCGGCCGCGGCGAGCCGATCCGCGACACGGCGCGCGTCCTGTCGCGCTTCGTGGACGGAATCATGATCCGCACCTTCGACCACGGCGACCCGGAGGAGCTGGCGCGCTACGGCTCCGTTCCGGTCATCAACGGCCTCACCGACCTCCTTCACCCCTGCCAGATCATGGCGGACCTGATGACCGTCCGCGAGAACCTGGGCGACGACGTGTCCGGGCTCAAGGTGGCGTGGGTGGGCGATGGCAACAACATGGCGAACTCCTGGATCAACGCCGCGTACCGCCTGGGCTTCGAGCTGCGCCTCGCCTACCCGCCGGGATACGCGCCGGACACCTACATCCTGGACCGCGCGCGCGGCACCGCACGCATCATCGTGACCCACGACCCGCGCGAGGCGGTCGAAGGGGCGGACGTGGTGAACACGGACGTGTGGGCTTCGATGGGGCAGGAGGAGGAGTCCGCCCGGCGCGAGCGCGACTTCGCCGGCTTCCGGGTGGACGAGGCGCTGATGGAGTCCGCGTCCGAGCGCTCCATCTTCCTCCACTGCCTCCCCGCCCACCGCGGCGAAGAGGTCACCGAGGAGGTGCTGGAGGGCCCGCGCTCGCGCGTGTGGGACGAAGCCGAGAACCGCATGCACGTACAGAAGGCGATCATGGCCCGGCTGATGGGCGGCGTGGAGTAGCCGCTGGCGCCGAAAATGCTCAGCGGGCGCCGGTCCGCACGGGAGCGGAGCCGATCACGCAACGAGGAGAAGACTGGATGCCTACGAGGAAAGCGAACGCCACCTGGGAAGGCGGGCTGCAGAGCGGAAAGGGGAGCTTCGAGGGGGAGAGCGGCGCCATCAAGGGGAGCTACTCCTTCGGCTCCCGCTTCGGAGACACGGGCGGCACCAACCCCGAGGAGCTCCTGGCGGCAGCCGAGGCGGCGTGCTTCAGCATGGCGCTGGCAGGGGGGCTGGAGCAGAACGGGACCCCCGCCACGCGCGTGCACACCGACGCGTCGTGCACCATCACCAAGGAAGCGGAGGGCTTCCGCATCACCACGATGATGCTCCGCTGCCGCGCGCAGGTGCCCAACGTCGATGCGGACACCTTTGCGGGCATCGCCGCGGCCACCAAGGCGGGGTGCCCGGTGAGCAAGGCGCTCGCGGGGGTCGACATCCAGCTCGACGCCGCGCTCGAATAGCGCGCTCTTTTTGCGGCAGCATCGGCGGGCCGGCTTCCCAGACGGGGAGCCGGCCCGCCACGCGTTTCCGAGAACCGTGCGTGTGTTCCCCTACAGCTCTGTGGGGGATTGCCTTACGGCAGGAATCCTGCGTCGCTGTGCCACGACTGCCGAGTCCCACCGGCCGCCAGTGGAGCGGCCATCGGCCCTGCACTTCAGCCGCCGGAGGCTAGCATGGGGATCGTCAAGCGTGCTCTCGGATTCGTAAGCGGGTTGGGCTCCGGACGCGATGCGAACCTCCCCGCGAGCTGGCCTCCCGGCCACCAGCGGGACGAGGTGGAGCGCAGGCTGGCCTCGGGCGAGCGCTCCCTTTCGCGCCTGGACCTGACCGGGGCCGACCTCACGGGGCTGGACCTGGCCGGCGTGGACCTGAGCCACTCCAACCTGCGCGACGTGAAGCTGGCCGGATGCAACCTGGCCGGCGCGGACCTCACCGAGTGCTGCCTCTGCAACACGGACTTCACGGGCGCCAACCTGCGCGTCACCGTGCTGCGCGATGCCAGCTCCCTGCGCACGGGCGCCATGCGGCCCGTCGTGCTGGAGCGCGCCGACCTCAGCGGGGCGGACGCGCGCGGCATCGACCTGTCGCGCGGGCGGCTGGCGGGCGCCATCTTCGAGGGCGCGAACCTCACCGAGGCCTCGCTGCACAAGGCCGACCTGAGCGGCGCGCGGATGGCCAACGCCACCCTCAGCGGCGCGAACCTCCGCCACGCGCAGCTCGGCGACGCGGACCTGAGCGGCGCGATCCTGGAAGCCGCGGACATGGCCGGCGTCCGTGCACACGGCGCGCGCCTGACCGGTGCCCGCTGCCGCCGCGCCAACCTGGGTGATGCCATCCTCGAAGCCGCCGACCTCACCGCCGCGGACCTCTCGGACGCGGATCTGGGTGGCGCAAACCTGCGCGGGAGCCGCCTCCGTGGCGCTACCCTGCGCGGCGCCGACCTGGACAGCGTCATATTCGAAGCGGCCGAGCTGGACGGCGCGGACTTCTCTGGCGCCCATAACCACGTCGTCGTGGCGATCGCCCACTAAAAAGCTTCACACAGAGCCGCAGAGGGGCACGAAAAGGACACAGAGGCGTTTCGCGCCCCCCTCTTCCTTTCTTTCCGTTTCCTCTGCGGCTCTGTGTGAAACAGCAGTTCAAGCCTCGTATACCCGCAGCGAAAACCGGGGAATGGTAGCACGGAACTTCGTCCCCGCGGGCCGCTCGAACTCGTAGTACCCCTCCATGTGCCCCTCCGGGCCCTTGAGCACGCAGAAGCTCTGGTACTCGTGCACCCCGCCCGGCGGGATCAACGGCTGCTCGCCGATCACCCCCTCGCCCTCCACCTCGCTGTCGCCGGCGCCCTCGTCGTGGATGTACCAGTGGCGCCAGCGGAGCTGTGCCGGCTCGGTGCCCACGTTCTCGATGCGCATCTGGTAGGCGAAGACGTAGCGCGGCTCCTGCGGGTCCGAGTGGTCCGGGAGGAAGAAGGGCTGCGCGGTGATGCGGATCCCCTCGGTTATCGCATAGTAGAACATCGGTCTCCGCGGGCCTCGTGAATGGATCGGCGGTCAGGATAACCCGCGCTCCGATCCGGGTCAACGCGGCGCTGTCGCACCCCACGCTGGCGCCATAGATTCGCCCGCCTCACGCCTGCATGCGATCCATCCTCCTCCCGCGTTGTCCTGTGGAGCACCTCAAGCAGCTCATTCGCGACATCCCGGACTTCCCGCAGCCCGGCATCCTCTTCCGCGACATCACCCCCCTCCTCCGCCACCCCGCCGCCTTTCGCGAGGTGGTCGCCGCCTTCGCGGGGCGCTTCCGCGGCCGGGTGGACGCCGTCGCGGGGATCGAGTCGCGCGGCTTCATCTTCGGCGCCCCCCTGGCGCTGGAGCTGGACGTGCCGTTCGTCCCCATCCGCAAGGTCGGCAAGCTTCCGGGCGAGAAGCTCGCGCGGGAGTACGCGCTGGAGTACGGCACCGCCATCCTCGAGATCCACACCGACGCAGTCGGCGCGGGCCAGCGGGTCCTGGTGATCGACGACCTTCTCGCCACCGGCGGCACCGCTCGCGCCGCCGCCGGGCTCGTCGAGGCGGTCGGCGGCACGGTGGTGGGCATCGCGGTCGTGATCGAGCTCCTGTTCCTCGATGGTCGTCGGGCGTTGGAGGGGTACGAGGTGGATTCGCTGGTGCAGTACTGAGGGGTGGCGGCGCGGGGGCAGGCACGGGCGGCCACACGGGGCCGCCCCTACCACATCCGTACGGGTGGCGGGGGGCGAGGTGGGGCAGAGGACGGCAGACATGCAGGTCGCGTTTCGTGCTGTTCTCCCCCTCCCCCCACGCTCCCCCGCGTGCGGGGGAGGGGGCCGGGGGGTGGGGGCGCGGCGTGGCACGATGTTCGCTCTGGCAAACGAGCGTATCCAGAGCTAACCCGTTGCCTGAGGCTGGTTTATGAAATCAATGCTGGTGCGGTGGACTGCGGCGGCGGCCATTCTGGTGGGGGCTGCGGTACCCGCGGTGGCCGGTTCGGGGGACGGTGCGTCCGCCCGCGAGGACGCGGCGGCCTTCTCCCTCGCCATCGACCTTTCCGACCGCAAGCTGTACGTGATGGAAGGCGACGAGGTGGTGGACAGCTATTCGGTGGCGGTGGGGCAGCCGAGGCACCCCACGCCGCGCGGCACGTTCACGGCGCGCCGCATCGTCTGGAACCCGCGCTGGGTTCCGCCCAACGAGCGCTGGGCCCGCAACAAGCGCCCGCGTGCTCCCGGCGACCCGCGCAACCCCATGGGGCGTGTGAAGATCTTCTTCAGCGACCCGGACTACTACATCCACGGCACGCGCGACGTGGACTCGCTGGGCGAGGCGGAGTCGCACGGCTGCGTGCGGATGCGCAATTCGGAGGTCATCGCGCTGGCGAAGCGGGTGATGGAGCACGGCGGCGCGCGGCGCGATCCGGGCTGGTTCCGGCGCGTCCTCAACCGGGTCACCTCCACCCAGGAAGTGCGCCTCTCCACTCCGGTCACGGTGCGCGTCCGCGCCTGACCGGGGGAACGGGATGATGAACGGGGGCGCCGCGCGGTCTGCGCGGCGCCCCCGTTCTCTCTGCGGCCCCCGGTCTCACGGAGCGACGGCGATGCCCCGGATCGGGCTCGAAGTCCCGATCTGTCCCACGCGCGTCGCGGCGCCGGTCGTCAGGTTGATGGTGTACAGCTCGGAGCGCGATCCCACCGTCAGCGTGGCGTACACCTCCCGCGCCGCATCCGCGCCGAAGATGTCGAAGCCGACGTCGTCGCCCGTGTTCACGCCCAGCGCGCCGACCGTCGTCATCCGCCCGCCGTTGGGCGCGCCCACCAGCACCAGCACGTCGCGGTTGCTGTCGATGCCGAAGAGCTGCGTCGTGGTCGCGCCGGTCACGCTGTTGGTGTACGCCGTGCCCACGATGCGCGGCACGGTGCCGGCGCCGGGATCGCCCGCCAGGTAGGTGAGCGCCGTGTCGGTGGCGGCCACCGTCCCCAGGTCGGGGTGCAGCCTCAGGTTCTGCCCCGCGCTCCCGTGCGTGCGAATGCGGTCGACGGTCGGGTTGAAGTCGAAGCCGAAGGCCGTGCCGGCGAGCGCCGGGGTGAAGGACGTGCTCCCGACGACCGTCGCGGCGGCGGTGAGCGTGTCCACCCGGTAGATGCGGCTGGAGCTTCCCGCCGCGACCAGCATCCCGTTGCTGGGCCGGAAGTCGAGTCCCACCAGCGTCTCGCCCGCCTGCAGGCCGCTGAGCGCGGTGCTACGGACGCTCCCCGGGTTCTGGCTTCCAAAGGTGACCAGGTTCCCCGCGCCATCCAGCGCAAAGATGCGCCGCCCCTGCGGCTCGAACGACGAGCCCGTGGGATCGTCGCACGCCCCCAGGGTGAGTGCGAGCGCCGCGATGGCCAACAGCGGGCGGCGAAACGGTGTGGAACGAGGCATCGATTCTCCCTTTCGTGTGTACCTCCGGAGCGGCTCTGGTGTCCGGAGCCGTGTACAGGAGTACGCACGCGGAGCGGCCGCGGATCTCTCCGCGGCCGCCAGGGGAGGTGGCCGCTTGCGCTTACGGCCTTTCCGTCTCGTCGCCCTCCACCGCGATGGAGCGGATCGGCGTGCGGGTGGCGAGCCGTCCGACCAGCGTAGGCGTGCCGGTGGCGAGGTCGATGCGGTACAGCCTCGACACGCGCCCCTCCGAAAGCACCGCGAAGGCGATCGGACCGTCCCGCGTCACCGCGATGTCGAACCCGACGTCGTCCGAGGTGTTGAGCCCCAGCGGCCCCACCGTTCTCGCGACCCCCGCGTCCGGATTGGGGAAGGTGACCAGCACGTCACGGTTGCTGTCGATGCCGTACAGCAGCGTCGGAGAGCCGGTGGTGTAGGCGGTGCCCGCGATGCGCGGCGTGGTGATGGCGCCGGGATCGTTCGGCGCGTACGCCAGCCGCGGGTCGGTGGCGGAGACGGTGCCGGCGGGGTCCAGGCGAAGGTTCTGCCCGCCGCTCCCGTGCACGCGCAGCCGGTCCGCGCCGGGGTGAAAGTCGGTGCCGAACGCCTCCCCCTCCAGTGCCGGGACGAACGGGCCCGCGACCGGCCGGGCGACGTTGTCATCCGTGTCGATGACGTACAGCCGGCTCGTCGTCCCCACGGCGTAGAGGCTCGCGTTTCCGGCGCGATAGTCGATCCCCACCAGCACCTCACCCGGCTGCAGACCGGTGATCTCCCTGCGCCGCACCGCGTCCTCGCTGCGGCTTCCGAACTCCACCAGGTTGTTCGCCCCGTCCAGCCCGTAGATCCGCACCCCGTCCACGTCGAACGCGGTGGAGCTCTTACAGGCGGACACGAGCAGGAGCGCGCAGAGCGTTGCCTTCCAGCGGATCATGGTTCTCCCGAACGGTGCACGTGTGGACCCGGCCGGGTCCACTGATTGCCTCCCCCCACACGCGAGATGCACGCCCCGTGCTCCCGCACCCCGACGAGCCCCATGCACCTGGTCCAGATCCTCCTCCCCCTGCGCGACAACGACGATCGCCCCTTCCCGCGCGCCGCCTTCGACCGCGTGAACCAGGAGCTCACCGACCGCTTCGGCGGCGTCACGGCATACCTGCGCTCCCCCGCCTCCGGCGCGTGGCGCGAAGAAGGCGGCGAGGTCGCTCGCGACGACGTCGCCATCATAGAGGTCATGGACGAATCCCTGGACCGCGCCTGGTGGACCGCCTACCGCCACGACCTGGAGCACCGCTTCCGCCAGGACGAGGTCCTCATCCGTGCCAACGAGGTCGAGCGGTTGTAGGGCTGGGGCGGGCGAACTCGCTGCAACAACAGCACGAAGTCCGCCTCCGCGGACTCGGGGTCAATGCCGGCGCTTCTCGAGCCGGCTTCAGCCGCCTTCCCGTCGTTCCAGCCGGGAGCTTTAGCCCCCGGTGGGATTCATCCCCCGGTCAACCACCACCCCCAAACGCAAAGAAGGGCGCTCCCGGCCGGGAGCGCCCCTCCATTCACCTCGCCTGTGGCCTCAGGCGCCGACGCGGATGACGTTCTCCGCGGCCGGGCCCTTCTGGCCCTGCACCATGTCGAACTCCACCCGCTCGCCCTCGGCAAGCGTGCGGAAGCCCTTGGTCTGGATGGCCGAGTGGTGCACGAAGCAGTCCTTTTCGCCGTTCTCCGGGGTGATGAACCCGAAGCCCTTGGCGTCGTTGAACCACTTCACGGTGCCGGTGGTGCGCATTCTCCCGTACTCCTGGATGGTGTTGTCCGCCGGTATCCGGAAGTCCGTGCCACCGACGGGTGATTACGCGGGGATTTAATCCCGCCCGCGACGGGCGTTGCGGCGGTCCTTGGCACGGCGGCGCTGCGCGGCCTTCGACTTGGCCTTACGAGCCTCGCTGGGCTTCTCGTAGAAGCGCTTCCGGCGCATGTCCTTGAACAGTCCCGAGCGGATCATCCGGCGGCGGAACTGCTTGAGCGCCCAGTCCAGGCGATCGTTTTCACCAAGCTGAATCTCGACCACGCAAGCCCTCCAAGAGGAATTCAGGGTTGAAACAGAAAAGGACCCGACCGTCGTGCGACCGAGTCCCTGTACGCGTTCTTGAACACTCGGCCGCGGCGGTGGGTTGTCGCAGCCCGCAGTATACACGCGCGCCGCGCAAGTGTCAACACCCCGCCTCACCCCTGCGGCTCGGGGCTCCCCACCTCGGGCTCCATGGGAGCCAGCCCCTCGCGGCGGTCCCACTGCTGCCGCTCCTCCTTGGGCTCCAGGTAGAGGATCCTCACCGCCACCACCAGCACCGCCAGCAGCGGCGTCGCCACGAAGAGCGCCAGCACGCCGAAGCCGATCGTGAGCATGAGCTGCCACACCAGCAGCGCGGCGGGGGGGATGTTGACCGCCCGCTTCTCCACCAGCGGAACCGTGATGGCGTTCTGCACCTGCTGGAGGAGGAAGTAGAAGGCGGCCACGTACAGCGCCGTGATGGGCTTCACCGTGAACCCCGCCGCCACCGCGGGGATCGCCGCGATGGTGGGGCCGAAGTTGGGGATGAACTCCATCAGCGCCGCGAAGCCGCCCAGCGCCAGCGCCCCCGGCACCTTGAGCAGCGTCAGCCCCAGGTAGGTCACGATCCCGATCCCCGCCATGGTGCACGCCTTCCCGATGACCCACGCGCGCAGGTTGGTCCCCGCCTCCTCGTACAGCCGCTCCCAGCGCGGACGCGACTCGGGGGAGACGAGCCCCAGCACCAGGTTGCGGTACACGTGGGGCTGCGCGGCCAGGAAGGCGGCCAGCACGATGATGGCGAACGATCCCAGCACCGTGCTGATGGCGTTGAAGGCCAGCGGAAGAAATCGCGCGGTGAACTGGCTGATCTGGCGGTTCACCGACTCCGCCATCTCGGGGCTCGGCGGCTGCCCCGTGCGCGCCTTGTACCACGTCGCCGCCTGGTCCAGCGTGTTGGGCAGCGCCGTGGCCAGCTCCGTCCCCTGCGTGACGATCTGCGGGATCATCTTGAAGAGGAGGAAGACGATGCCGCCGATGAACGATACGAGCACCAGCGGGAATGCGACCTTGAACGGGACCCACCGCGACAGGTACTTGGCGGGGACGTGGATGATGATGGCGATCAGCACCGCCAGCAGCGCCAGGAAGAGCGCCGAGTGCACCATCCAGAAGAACCGCCAGAAGAACAGGAAGAGCACGCCGATCCCAAAGGTCCGCACGATGTCGGCGGACCTCCAGGTTACCCGGCGTACGGACGAGTCAGGCATTCGCGAGCGCGCTGTGCGGAAATGAAAGAGCGGGGCCGCACCCTTGCGGACGCGGCCCCGCTCCAGCGTTGGAAAACCGGCTCAGCTCTACTTGCTGCCCGACGACTTCGCGCCCGTGCTCTTCTTGGCGCCGGTCGACGAACCGCCGCTCGAGCTGCCGCCACCCGAGCCGCCGCTGCTCTTCTTGGCTGCGCCGCCACCGGAGCTGCTGCCGCCCCCGCTACCCGAACTGTTCTTCGCGCCCGACGACGAGCCGCCGCTGCTCTTCTTGGCGGCGCCTCCCGAGCTGCTGCCCGTATCCGAAGACGATGATCGCGACGAGGTGCTCTTCTTGGCGCCGCCCGACGAACCGCTCGAGCTCTTCTTGGCGCCGGTGGAGCGCTTGCTGGTCGTGCTGGCCGCCGCCGTGGCGGCACCGGCGACCGCGCCCACCGCCGCACCCGTCGCCGCGGCCTTGCGGCGCGAGGTGCTGGTCCCCGTCTTCAGCCCCTTTCCCGCCGTGAACGACACGGTGGCCCGCTCCGGGATTGCGATCTCCTTGCCCGTGCGCGGGTTGCGGCCGGTGCGGGCCGCGCGGGTCTTGCGGGTGAACTTGCCGAAACCGGGAATCGAGAACGAGCCTGCCGCGTGAACCGCCTCCGAGATCGCCCCCGACGCGGTGTCGAAGATCGCGTCGACGGCGCGGGCCGCCGCGGCCCGGGTCAGATCCGCACTCTCGGCCACCCTGTCGATGAACTCGGCCTTGTTCATGAGTCGCTCTCCGCTTTGCGGTGAACCTCCGCGGCGCGGCTCGTCCGCGCCGTCCACACTGCATGCAATCTCGTTGCCACCAGCTTTTTCCAGGGGTCGAGAGGGGTTCAGCGCCCGAATCCGGAGCGGAATGAGTCCACCACACGGCGCGCCGCGTCGCCGGCCTGCCCAAAGGTCTGTTTGGCCGACTCACGATAGGCCTGGGCTGCCTGCGACAGGTCTTCCCGGTACGGCGCACCGGGCTCGCCGCGCCGGTGGTATTCCCCCGCAATGATGCGCTCGTATGCACCGCTCTCGAACCATGCCCGCATCTCCGCCACGCGGATCACGGGAAACGGATGCGTGGAGCCCAGCACGTTGAGCACCTTGTAGACCTGGTCCGCCAGCGCGCCCTCTTCGCGGTACTCGTCGCTCTGCCGTATGAACTCCGCCAGGTTGGCGTCGCCCGACGCGCCGCCCGCGAACTTGAGCATCACGCGCAGCCCGGGCTCGGGGTCCTGCACGCCCAGGATGCCGGCGCGGTCGCAGGAGAGCTCCGCCTTGCGGTACCACTCCAGCAGCGCCACCAGCACGGCGCGCGCGGCCAGCCCCACGATGGGAAAGCCCATCCCGGCGAGCATCGTCAGCAGCCGCATCATGGTGGTGTACAGCACGTGGCCGCTCATGATGTGCCCCAGCTCGTGCGCCAGGATGAAGCGCAGCTCTTCGTCGTCGAACCGCTCCTCCAGCGCCGAGTTGACCACGATGAACGGCTTCTCCATTCCGTACGCGGCGGCGTTGAAGTGCGGGTCCTGCGTCACGTAGACGGGGTAGTCGCCCGGCGCGTCCAGCGTGCGCGCCACCTCGCCGTAGATGCGGTGCACGCGGGCGAACTGCGTGGGCGAGGTGCGCACGGCGTTGGCCAGGAAGGCCAGCCGCACGGCCCGCTCGCCAAAGTAGCCGAAGAGCGCCCTCAGCACTTCGTCGAAGCCGGGGATCCTGCGCAGCGCGTTGAGGGTGGCGCGGTCGGCCGGGTGCTCCCAGCTCCGCGAGTCGATCTGGGTGAGGATGCGCGTGGCGCGCGTGGGCTCGAGCATGGCGTCTTGTGGGTCGGGAGGATGGAGCGGGCGGGGCTCGCCGCGCCCGTCACGGTGCGGGGGTACGCCGCCGGACTGCGCGGTGTTTCAGCGGCGGGTGGGAACACCGGGGCGGGGGCGCGGGGTACATGGTGGAAACGAACGTCCGATCCCACTTCTTCCGCCGGGCCGCGCGCCGCCTTACATTGCGCGCAACGCCGGCGGCCCGCAGCCGGGCGCCTCCCGCGGCCTGCCGCCATCCGCACCCACGCATCCTGGAGGTCCACACATGCGCCGTCAACGCACCCGTATTCTTCCGCTCCTGGTACTTCTCGCCGCGCTGCTGCCCTCCGCGGTCACCGCGCAGGCCGCCACGCTGCGTGGCAACTGGAACATCAACCGCCAGCAGAGCGACAACCTGGAGTCCGCCATCAACCGCGCCGTCGCGCGGATGAACCTGGTGGTCCGCCAGATCGCGCGTCCGCGGCTGCGCAGCACGAACACGGCGTATCCCAGCATCACGATGTCGTACGACCAGAGCTCGGTGCGCGTGGAGATGGCGGGCCGTCCCACGGTCTCCAGCCCCGCCAACGGCCAGCCGGTCCTGTGGCAGCGCCAGACGGGCGGCACCTGCCGCGAGATGAAGGGCGACTGCGTGCGCGTGAGCGCCGAGTGGGATGGCGGCAACCTGAAGCACACCTTCCAGGCCGAGGACGGCCGCCGCGTGAACGTGTACTCGGTGAGCCCGGATGGCAAGACGATGACGATGAACGTCACGGTCACTTCGCCGCGCCTTCCGCAGCCGCTGACCTACAAGCTCGTCTACAACCGCGCCACCTGAGCGTTTTTCAGGCGGCGACGTGCGGGGCCGGCCGGGAGCGATTCCGGCCGGCCCCGCTCTTCTTCATGCTTTGACAGAAAGCCTCACGCGGAGACGCGGAGACGCAGAGAGAACTTCGCGTGCTTCTCTGCGTCTCCGCGTGAGACTGCGGTTTAGACCGGCGGCGTGATCTCGCCTTTGCGGTCCGGGTGGATGTGTTCCCCGTTCGTGAGCCCCGCCGGCAGCAGCGACGGCACGATGCCGGGCGCGGACTCCCACGCATCGAAGACCTCGGCGTAGCGCAGCCCGAACGGCGCGCCCGCCGTGCGCAGCCGCTCCTCGATCCACGACCGCTCGCCGAAGCCGATCCGTTTCAGGTAGAACTCGCCCAGCGCGAATATCCCGTCCAGGTACGGCTCCACGTCCACCGCGACGGCGGGGAGGACGGAGTGCGCGCCGCGGTAGGTGAAGACCGGTGCGGCGGCGCGGTGTGGCGTGCGCGGCGCCACCACCTTGGCGATCCGCGCCAGCGTCACGGCGTCGCGAAAGATGCGGCCGGTGGCCTGGTGGTCCGGGTGGCGCATTCCGCGCGCCCATGCGTCGCCCCAGGTGAGGACGCCGTCCGGGCGAATCTCGGTGATCAGCTCGGCCACGCGCCGCGCGATCTCCGGTGTGGATTCCACGGCGCAGTCGGGGAGGTCAAGGAAGCGCGTCTCGCACCCCAGGATCTCGCCGGCCAGCCGCCCGTGCTCTTCACGGATCGCCGCCACCCGGTCCTGCGCGATGCCGCCGAACGCCTCGGTCATCTCGCCGCGCGTCAGCCACACCAGCACCACGCGGTCGCCGCGCGCGCGCTGCGCCAGGATCGTCCCCGCCGCCCCCACCTCGTCGTCCGGGTGCGCCAGCCCCACCAGCAGCGTCCGTTCCCCCATCCGCGCCTGCTCTCCTTCTTCCGTGTCATCGTGTCCGCGAGTCGCACAATCTCGCACCCGCCCGCGGCCCGGCAAAGCCCGCGCCCGCCCCGATGCGTGGGTGTAAAGCGGCGAATCGAGAACGATCCTATCAGTCGCGGGCCTGTTTGCGGACGATCTCTTCCGGGAGAGCTTCACGTGGCTTCCTGATCTCCAGGTGCACGGCGTCGCCGTCATCGAGGAAGAGTTGAAGAGAGGTCTTCTTGCCGCTCTTCGGCAGGGCGGAAGCACGGACAATGGTCCGGCCGGTCAGCCGCTCCAGCTCGTGGAGCACGGCCAGGTCGCGGAACGCGTACGCCTCGCTGATTTTGTAGCGCAGCTCGAAGATCGACTCTGCGGCCAGCGAAGCGACCTTGCCGTGCTGAGGAAGCAGTTGGACGGACACAGTGGAGAGCTGCCCGAGATCGACGAAGTAGTCTCCGCCATCCCGCGGGAGCTGGAGGATCGGGTAATAGCCGATTCGCTGGCCGTTCAGTACGCCGGCGTGACGCTTCGCGGGTAGGTCGCTGAAGGGGAGAAGGGGCGCGATGACCGCAAAGGGGTCGAGCGTGGGATCGCCCTCCGCCGCCGCGACTGCTTCCTCCTCTGAACTGCCCTCCGCCATTAGCTCCAGCACGCGCTCGTTGAAGTCCTTCTCCAGATCGCAATCGTGGCTCACGACCAGGATTGGACTGAAGCGTGCGGCCGCTGAGACGTCCGGCGACAGGGTGCTCGGATCACCTTCCCAGAGGGCGAGCCGCTGCACATCACCCAACCGTCCGGGTCCCCGCCGCGGAGCGCTCAGGTCGCGCTCCTCCGGCGGCAGGAGCATCACGGAAAGCGCGACGATGATGTCGCCCTGGCGGAGCGTGGGATGCGGGACTGCTTCGTACGCGGTCACGACTATGCGCGCGGCCGCGTCCGGCGGAACTCCGGCGCACGCGCGTCTCGGGCTCCAAGCCGGATGCGGTCCTCACGGGTCAGCGCCGACTCCGTCGCGAGTTCTGGCAGTACCCGCCGGGCGCGCGCATCAGCCCCGCGAACGGCAAGCTCCCCGGTCACGAGCGCATCCTGCAGGCCAGCGAACGCCCCCGGCTCGGTTTTCTCCCGCAGAAGATTGGTAAGCCGCTCCTCCACCTCGCGCAGGCGGGCCGCCATTCGCCGAACCTGCTCCGTGGCGATGAGGGTCACGTCGTCACTTCGGTTAGGACCGAACGTGATCTGCTCCCCCCGGTACGTGGCGCGCTTCACCAGGTCAGAGAGCTGCTCCCGTACATCCTTCATCGCCATACCCATAGTGCCTCCCATGCGCGTGTGTATACCGATATTACAAGTATACACATTCGCGTGACGCGGGCAAGGGTTTTTACCCTCAGGATCCGATGATGTGCATCATGTCCGTAACTCGCACATGTCTCACCCACTCGGGCGCGCCCGGCCCGATGCATGCACGAGCGCCTAACTATGAGCACGCACTTCGACCGCATCACGATCAACCCGGCAATCAGCCACGGCGAGCCGTCCGTGCGCGGACTGTGCTATCCTGTCGATATGATCCGAGAACTGCTGTTCGCGGGGATGTCGCACGACCAGATCCTCGCCGAGTATCCGGACCTGGTGTGCGAAGGACATACTCGCGGTTGGCGAGCACACGCAACGCACCCCACGATGAGCGATCCTCTTCCGCCCGACTCGCTCGACCAGCGTTCTATCGCGATGATCTGGAGGAAAGCGCGTACTGGCGCACGCGCACTCCCGCCGAACGCCTCCGCCACGTCGAAGTTCTCCGGCGGATCAAATACGGGTCGCGAGCTACCGAAAAGATGGAGAAAGTCTTTGAGGTGGTTCGGGTGACGTGGCGATAGGTTTCTGCTGAACCTGCCGCTGAACGGCTGTAGACCGCGGGAGGCGCCGGCGCTACTCATTCCCGCGTCCTTAAACCCGATCCCCTTCGCACACTCGATGATGCCTGACGATTCTCTCGCGGTGCTCTCCGCCGCCGAAACCGCACGGCGGGTGCGCGCGCGGGAGGTCTCGCCCGTGGAGGTGCTGGAGGCGTGCATGGCGCGCGTGGAGCGCTTCAACCCCGAGCTCAACGCCGTGGTGACGCTCAACCCGCGGGCTCGCGAGGAGGCGCAGTCGCTGGAGGCGCGCATCGCGCGCGGCGAGGACCCGGGGCCGCTGGCGGGCGTGACGGTGGGGATCAAGGACGTCACCGAGGTGGCGGGGGTGCGCACCACCTACGGCTCGCCCCTTTTCGCCGACCACGTGCCCGAGCACGACGCGCAGGTGGTGGAGCGGCTGCGCGCGGCCGGGGCGATCGTCGTGGGGAAGACGAACACGCCCGAGTTCGCGGCCGGCGGCAACACTTTCAACCCCGTCTTCGGCCGCACGCGCAACCCCTGGAACGCGGAGCGCAGCGCGGGCGGCTCCACGGGCGGCGGCGCCGTGGGGCTGGCGACGGGGATGTTCGCGCTGGCGCAGGGGACGGATCTGGGGGGCTCGCTGCGCATCCCCGCGTCGTTCTGCGGCGTGGTGGGGCTGCGGCCGTCGGTGGGGCTGGTGCCCACCTGGCCGCAGGACTACATGTGGGACACGATGCAGGTGACCGGCGTCATGGGCCGCGCAGCCGAGGATGTGGCGCTCGGGCTCCAGGCCATCGCCGGCGCGAGCGACCGCGCGCCGCTGGCCCAGCCCGTAGAGGGCCGCGACTTCGCCGCCGCCGTTCGCGGGGCGGATGCGCGCGGGCTGCGCATCGCCTACTGCCGCGACATCGCGGGGATCGGCATCGACGCGGGGGTGGAGCGCGTATGCCGGGAAGGCGCGCTGTCGCTGCGCGAGGCGGGGGCGACGGTGGACGAGATCGAGCTGGACCTGTCGTACGGACGTGAGGCGTTCCTGGCGCTGCGCGGCCTCTGGTTCGTATCGCAGCTCCACCCGCACCTGGACAAGCTGGAGCACTTCGGCCCCAACGTGGCCAACAACGTGCGCGCCGGCCTGGCCACCTCGGTGGAGGCGCTGGGCGCGGCCGAGGGCGCGCGGCGGCGCACCTGGGAGCAGTTCCGGGCCTTCTTCCGCGAGTACGACCTTCTGCTGACTCCCACCATGGCCGTCCCGCCCTTCTCGATCGAGGAGAACTTCCCGCGCACGGTGGGCGGGCGGGAGATGGCGACGTACGTGGACTGGATCGCGCCCACCTTCGTCCTGAGCCTCACGGGGCTCCCCGTTGCGTCGGTGCCGGCGGGGTTCGATGCGGAGGGGATGCCGGTTGGGCTGCAGATCGTCGCGCCGCCGCGGGGGGAGGAGCGGGCGCTGGCGGCGGCATCGGTAGTGCAACGGCTCCGTCCGGTCGGGATGCCGCCGCGCTTTCTCACTCCGGAGCCACGATGAACGACGAGGGATCGGATCCGCATTCCATCTTCACCGGCTCGCAGGCGACCGCCAACCTGGTCGGCTGGATCGACGGCGTGCTGATGGAGCTCCGCGAGGGGCGCATCAACGATGCGCGCGCGGCGCTGGAGGGGGAGACGTGGCGCACGGCGCGCGTGGACGGCGGCATCCCGCGCCCCATCCTGGAGCAGGCGCGCGAAAGCCTCTCACAGGCCGCGGAGGCGCTCGCCCTGGAGGCGGTGGCGGAGGCGGAGGCGGCGCTGCTGCAGGCGCGGTCGCGGTTCATGCCGGGGGCGTGAGGGGGCCCTCACCCGGATGGGCCCTCACCCGGCAGCTTACAGCTGCCACCCTCTCCCACAAACAGCCGTGGGAGAGGGGGCTTGGGGGCCGGCGGGTGCGGCGGGCGGCGGTGCGGGGTTGGGCACAGGCGGCCACGTGGGGCCGCCCGTACGGTGGCAATCTGGACCACCCACGGTGTGCACCCTTTCCCCCGCTTGCGGGGGAGAGGGCCGGGGAGAGGGGGAGCCCGGCGTTCCCCGACGCCTGCCGCTGCGCCGATACCCGTTTCACCCGAACAGCTTCGCCACCTCCGGCTTCACCACCTTGCCCATCGCGTTGCGCGGGAGCGCGTCCACGCAGCGGAGGTCGCGCGGGAGCTTGTAGGGGGCGAGGCGCTGGCGGGCCCAGGCCTGGAGCTCGGGGAGGGGCGGCAGCGGGCCCGCGGCTTCCACGGCCAGGCAGACGCGCTCGCCCCACTCCTCGTCTTCGATCCCTACGACGGCGCACTCGGCGATGGCGGGGTGCTCGCGCAGGACCTCCTCGATCTCCAGGGCGGAGACCTTGAAGCCGCCCGTCTTGATGATGTCCACGCTGCGGCGGCCGAGAAGGCGGTAGTAGCCGTCCTCCACCACGGCCACGTCGCCCGTGCGGAACCAGCCGTCGCGGAACGCCTCGGCGGTGGCGTCGGGGCGGCGCCAGTACTCGCGGAAGACGGCGGGGCCGCGGATCTCCAGGTCGCCGGGGGTGCCGGGATCGACCGGCTGCCCTTCGTCGTCCACCACGCGCGCTTCGACGGCGGGGAGGGGGACGCCGACGGAGCCGGGGCGCCGCTCGCCGTGCAGCGGGTTGGAGAGCGCCATCCCGATCTCCGTCATCCCGTAGCGCTCCAGCAGGGTGTGGCCGCTGATCTCGCGCCACCGCTCCAGCATCTGCACCGGGAGCGCGGCGGAGCCCGAGACCATCAGCCGCATCCGCCGGCACCCCTCCACCATGCGCGCGCGCCGCTCCTCGTCCGCTTCTTCGACGGCCACGATCAGGCGGCGGTAGACGGTGGGGACGGCCATGAAGAGCGTCAGCCGGCCGCTCTCGATCGCGCGCCACGTCTCGTCCGCGTCGAAGCGGGGGAGGATCTCGCAGACGGCGCCGGACCAGAGCGCACAGGATAGCACGTTGACGATGCCGTGGACGTGGTGCAGCGGCAGGACGAGGAGCGTGCGGTCGTCCGCGGTCCATCCCCACGCCTCCACCAGCGCGGTGACCTGGGCGCGCAGGTTGGCGTGCGTGGTCACGACGCCCTTGGGCTTGCCCGTGGTGCCGCTGGTGTAGACGATCATCGCCGGGCGGTCTTCTGCGACCTCCGGCAGCGCGGACGGCTCGGCGGAGAGCGCGTCCTCGATCGACAGGATGCGGCGGCCGTTGCGATCCGCCACGCGCCGCAGCACCTCCGCGAAGTCCGCGTGGGCGATGACGGCCTCGGCGTCTGCGTCCTGCACCACGTACTCCAGCTCGGCCTCGGGATGCGAGACGGCCAGGGGGACGGCGATGCCGCCCGCGCGCCAGACGCCCCACTGCACGGCCACGTACTCCCACCCCGGCGGCACCAGGAAGGCCACGCGCGCGCCGTCCAGGTCGGCGCGCCCGGCCAGCAGCGCGGCGGCCACGCGTGCGGAGGCGTCCAGCAGCTCCGCGTAGGTGGGCGTGCGCGACTCGGTGACCACTGCGGTGCGGCCGGCGTGGGCCACCGCGCGGGCGACGATGGGCGGCGAGGAAGGGGCGAGCATCGGCGTCGGGGTGGAGGGGGAGCGCGGGTGCGGATCACAAGGTAGGCGCGCGTCCCGCGGAGCGCACGGGGGACGCCCGTTTCCCGCGCGCTCTTGCGACGCCGCCGCGCGGGCTCTATCTGTTCCAGGCACGCCTTTGCGCCACTCGCCCGCGGCTCGCCTTCCCGCCGCCGGCCGCGTGGAGCTCCATCCCCGTCCCGAGCACCGATGCCCCAACCGGTGGAGATCTCCCTTTCCGTGAACGGCGTTCCGCACCGGCGCGAGGTGGAGCCGCGGCTGCTGCTGAGCGACTTCCTGCGCCACGAGCTGCGGCTGACGGGCACCCACGTAGGCTGCGAGCACGGCGTCTGCGGCGCGTGCACGGTGCTGATGGACGGGGAGGCGGTGCGATCCTGCCTCGTCTTCGCGGTGCAGGCGGACGGCGCGGAGGTGGGTACGGTGGAGGGGCTGGCCTCGCCCGACGGCACGCTGCACCCGCTGCAGGAGGCGTTTCGCGACGCGCACGGCCTGCAGTGCGGCTTCTGCACGCCGGGGATCCTGATGTCGATGATCCCCTTTCTGCGCGACCAGCCCACGCCGGACGAGCACACCATCCGCGAGGCGCTCTCCGGCAACCTCTGCCGCTGTACGGGCTACCAGAACATCGTAGAGGCCGTGCAGCTCGCGGCCCAGCGCGGAGCGGCCGGATGAGCCGCGGGCACGTCGGCTCGTCGCCGGTGCGCAACGAGGACCGCCGGCTGCTCACCGGCGCCGCCCTCTTCGTGGACGACGTGCATCTCGATGGGATGCTGCACGTCGCGTTCGTGCGCAGCGACCACGCGCACGCGCTGATCAACTCGGTGGATACCACCGCCGCGCTCGAGCGCCCCGGCGTCGTCGCCATCATCACGGCCGACATGCTGGGCGACTACTGGCAGCCGGGGCCGCTGCTGGTGCCGCCGCCGCCGGTGGAGGGGCTCGTCTTCAACCAGGCCTCGCAGGTGCCGCTGGCCAAGGATCGCGTGCGCCACGTGGGCGAGGCGATCGCGATGGTGGTCGCCGAGAGCCGCTACCTGGCGGAGGATGCGGCGGCGGACGTGATGGTGGACTACGAGCCGCTGGAGCCCGTCGTGGACCTGGAGGCCGCGCTCACGCCCGAGGCGCCGGTCATCCACCCGCAGTTCGGCACCAACCTGGCCGCCCACGTGGCGCAGCGGCACGGCGACTACGAGGAGGCGAAGACGCACGCGGACCTCGTCATCCAGCGGCGCTTCCACTACGACCGCGGCGCGGCGGCGGCGATGGAGAACCGGGCCGTGGTGGCGCGCTGGGACGCGCGCTCGGAAGAGCTCACCATCTGGGATACGACGCAGGCGCCCATCCCCATCCGCAACGGGCTGGCGCGGATGCTGGGGCTGCTGGAGTCGCAGGTGCGGGTGGTGGCGCCGTACGTGGGCGGCGGCTTCGGGCCCAAGATCATGATGTTCTATCCGGAGGAGGTGCTCGTCCCCTGGGCCGCAATCCGGCTGGGGCGCCCGGTGAAGTGGGCGGAGGACCGCCAGGAGAACTTCTTCGCCACCACGCAGGAGCGCTCGCAGATCCACGACGCGGAGATGGCGCTGTCGAGGGACGGAAAGATCCTGGGGGTGCGCGACTTCTTCTTCCACGACACGGGCGCGTACGATCCCTACGGCCTGACGGTGCCCATCAACAGCCAGTGCACGCTGCTGGGCCCGTACGACGTGCCGGCGTACCACAGCGAGTTCAGCGCCGTCTTCACCAACACCGTCACCGTGACGCCGGTGCGCGGGGCGGGGCGGCAGCACGGCGTCTTCGTGATGGAGCGGCTGCTGGACATCGCCGCGCGCGAGCTGGGGCTGACGCCGGACGAGATCCGCCGCCGCAACTACCTGCGCTCCGACGTCTTTCCGCACACCTTTCAGATCCTCTTCCAAGACTTCGCGCCCCTCTACTACGACAGCGGCAACTACGCCCCCGCCCTGGAAGCCGCGCTCGACATCGTTGGCCGCGAGACCTTCCGGCAGGAGCAGGCGCGGCTGCGGGCGGAGGGGCGCTTCATCGGGATGGGGATCGTGTCGTACGTGGAGGGGACGGGGATCGGGCCGTATGAGGGCGCGCGCGTCACCGTGGAGCCCAGCGGCCGCGTGCGTGTGGCGACGGGCCTCGGCACGCAGGGTCAGGGGCACTACACCGCCTTCGCGCAGATCGTGGCAGACGTGCTGGACGTGGAGGTGGACAACGTCAACGTGGTGACCGGCGACACGCGCGAGTTCGGCTGGGGCACGGGCACATTCGCCAGCCGCGGTGCCGTCGTCGCGGGGAGCGCCTGCCACGAGGCCGCCCTCTCCGTGCGCCGCAAGGTGCTGGACGTGGGCGCGCGCGTGCTGGGCGTGGGGAGCGAAGAAGTGGAGCTGTCGTACGGCACCGTGCGTGTGATCGCCGACCCATCGCGCTCGATCACCTTCGGCCAGCTCGCGGGGCACGCCAACCCCCTGCGCGGCGCCGTGGTGCCGGGGACAGAGCCGGGGCTGGAGTCGACCGCCTACTTCGGCCCCGACCACGGGAGCACGGCCAGCGGTGTGCACGCCATCGTGGTCGAGGTGGACCCGGAGACGGCGATGGTGCGCATCGACCGCTACATCGTCGTGCACGACTGCGGCAAGCTGATCAACCCGATGATCGTCGCGGGCCAGGTGCAGGGCGGAGTGGCGCACGGCATCGGCAACGCCTTCTACGAGAAGCTCGTGTACGACGAAGGCGGCCAGCTTATGAACGCATCGTTCGCGGACTACCTCCTCCCCACCGCGCTGGACGTGCCACGGGTGGAGATGGCGCACCGCGAGACCACGGCGCCGCTGAACCCGCTGGGGCTCAAGGGCGTGGGCGAGGCGGGGTGCATTCCCACCGGCGCCGTCTTCGCGCAGGCCATCGAGGACGCGCTCCCGCACCTGGCGCTGGAGATCCGCGAGATCCCGCTGAGCCCCAGCCGCCTCTTTGAGCTCCTGCAGGCGGCGGAGCCGGTGCGCCTGTCCGACACCGCACTGGCGGCGGACTGATGGCGCATCCACTCCCGTTGCGCCCGCTTCTCGCGCGCCTGCTGCCCCTCTGCGCCGCCTTCGGCTCGACCGCGCTCGCCGCGCAGTCACCGGATCCTATGGCGCTCAACCGCGTCGGGCGCTGGGCCGAGGCCGCGGAGGTCTCCCGCGGCATCCTTGCGAAGCCCGCCGCCACGCCTACGAGCCACTGCGAGGCGAGGACGCACCTGGTCTCCGCGCTCTCACGGCTCGGCCGCGCGGACGAAGCCGGGGTGGAGATCGCCGGATTCGAGCGTGCGTGCACCGGGCTCCCCGCGGGCCATTGGGCTCGGGGGGAGATCGCCCGCGCACGGGACGCTCTCGCGAGCGGAGGGGCGCGCGCCCGCGGAAGCTCCCCAGCCGGCCCGGCATTCGTCCGGCCCGCCGCGGACGACTGGCCCGTCGCCAGCCCCACCGCGTTGCGCATGGATACGGCGGCGCTCGCCGCACACCGGCGTCTCTGCAGCGCGTCAGGTGCGGACGCGTGTGTGGTCGTGCACAGGGGGTCGCTGGTCGACGAATGGTACGGCCCGCGCTACGCCGAGCCCATCGGTGCGATGTCCAGCACCAAGTCCGTCACGGGGCTGCTCGCGGGGATGCTGGTGGGAGACGGCAAGCTGTCGACCGACCATCCGGTGTCGCGCTACATCCCGGAATGGCGGGCGGGAGCCGCGGGGGGCGTCACGGTGCGCCACCTGCTCAGCATGACGTCCGGTCTCCCCGATTTCCCGCCCGGCGTGCGCGAGGTGGGATCGGCGTCGGACAAGGAAGCGTTCACGTTCGGACTGGGGCTCGTGGCCCGGCCCGGCGCCTCGTGGGCGTACTCCAACGACGGCGCGTTCCTGCTGTCGCCGCTGCTGGACCGCGCGGCGGGGGAGCCGATCGAGGACTACGCGCGCCGCCGCCTCTTCGGGCCGCTTGGTATGCGCACCACCCGCCTGTACGTCTACCCCGAGGGGCAGGCGTGGACGCATGCGGACATGCAGACCACCGCGCGCGACCTGGCCCGCGTGGGACAGCTGATGCTGAACGGCGGGCGCTGGGGCGGTGTGCAGATCGTCCCGGAGGAGTGGGTGCGCGAGTCGGTTCGCCCCTCGCAGCCGCACAACCCCCGGTACGGGCTCCTCTGGTGGATCGTGCCGGACGGATATGCGGCGTTCGGCTACCTGGATACCAACGTGTACGTGTTTCCCGAGCGGGACCTCGTCGTCGTGCGCATGCAGTCGAAACTCGTCGAGGGCGCCACGCGTTACGAGCCGGCCGCATACGACCTGTTCGCGCGCATGACGCGGAAGTGATGGCGCCGTGCACACCCGCATGACTTCCTCCAACCGGGTTTCCCGATGATCCTTGACGGCGAGCACACCTTTCCAGGCCCGCGCGAAACCGTGTGGGGGCTGCTGCAGGACCCCGAGGTGCTGGCCAAGGCCATGCCCGGCGCGCGGCGCCTGACCCTGACGGGGCCCGGCGCGTACCAGGGCGTGATCCGCATCGGCGTGGGGCCGGTCACGGCGGCGGAGTGGTCGCTGAACGTGACGCTCGCCGACCAGGTGCCCCCGGAGAGCTACGTGATGATCGTGGACAGCAAGGGCGCGCTCGGCTTCACCCGAGGCCAGGCCACCGTCAACCTGGACGAGGTGGACGGCGGCACGCGGATGCGCTACCACGCCGACCTCTCCGTCGGCGGCAAGGTGGCGGGGGTGGGGCAGCGTCTGCTGGACCAGGTCGCGCGGATGCTGACCAAGCAGGGGCTGGACGCGCTCAACAAGGAGCTGGAAGCGCGCCTCGCCGCGGGCCGTTCCACCTGACTCGCGGGAGGCGCGCCGTGCGTATCGCCCTTGGAATCCTGCTGCTTGCCGCCGCGTTCCTGCTGGCCATGCTCGAGATCATCGCGCTGGTCGATCCCGCGGGTACGAGCCTCGCGAACGATGCCGACCCGTTCGGGCCGGCGCCATCGTGGTACGTACACGCCTTCTGGATCGCGACGATCGCGGCGATGAGCTGGGCGTCATTCCGGCTGCTGCGGCCGCGCGACGCACCTCCCAGACACGGATTTCGATGAAGCCCGCCCCATTCGCGTACCATCGTCCGGACACGGTGGAAGCCGCGCTCGCCCTCCTTGCCGAGCACGGCTACGACGCCAAGCTCCTGGCCGGCGGGCAGAGCCTGGTGCCGGCAATGAACTTCCGCCTCGCCGCGCCCGCCGTGCTCATCGACCTCAACCGCATCCCCGGCCTCGACGCGATCGCCGAGGCGGAGGGCGGCGTGAGGATCGGCGCGATGGTGCGGCAGCGGGCGGCGGAGCGCAGCGCCTTGCTGGCCGAGCGCGCGCCCCTCATCGCGGAAACGCTTCCGTACGTGGCGCACGCGCAGATCCGCAACCGCGGCACGATGGGCGGCAGCATCGCCCACGCCGATCCCGCCGCCGAGCTGCCGGCTGTGATGCTGGCGCTCGGCGCCCGCTTTCACCTGCGGGGGCCCAATGGCACGCGCACGGTGACGGCGGAGGACTTCTTCACCGGCCTCTTCGGCACTGCGCTGGAGCCGGAGGAGATGCTGGTGGAGATCGAGATCCCCCGCGCCGCGCCGGGCACCGGCTTCGCCTTCGACGAGATCTCGCGCCGCCACGGCGACTTCGCGCTGGCGGGCGTCGCGGCATCGGTGCAGGTGGATGCGGATGGGCGCTGCACGTCCGCCCGCGTCGCGCTGCTGAGCGTGGGCGACGGACCGGTGCTCGCCGCCCAGGCCGCCGCCGCGCTCGACGGCCAATCGCCCACCGACGACGCCATCCGCGCCGCCGCCCACGCCGCGGCGCATCAGGACATCGATCCACCCGGCGACATCCACGCCACGCCCGCGTACCGCCGCCAGCTCGCGGAGGTGCTGGTGCGGCGCGTGCTTCCGCGCGCCTTCGAGCGTGCGCGCGGCGCCATCGCATGACCCACACACCGTCCGCCCCAACCCACGACATCCCGGAGATCCGATGAAAGTGTACGACCTGTCGCAGCCGCTGAACGAGCAGGCCCCCTTCTGGCCGTACTACCCGCCTTTCGAGGTGAAGTACATCAAGCGCAAGGCGGAGCACGGGGTGAACGCGCAGTACATCCAGACGTCCAACCACATGGGGACGCACCTGGACGCGCCGCGCCACTTCGTGACCAACGGGATGACCATCGACCAGATCCCGATGGAGTGGCTGTGCGGCCCCGGCGTCATCGTGAACCTGAGCGACGAGATGGACGAGCTGGCGGTGTACACGCCGGAGATGATCGAGTCGCGCGTGGAGGTGCGGAAAGGTGACATCCTGCTGCTGCACACCGGCTGGCACCGCTACGCGCAGTGGGGCGACAAGGCAGACGAGGAGAAGTACATCCACATGCACCCGGGCGCGCACCCGGACATGGTGCCGTGGCTGCTGGAGAAGGAGATTCACATCTGGGGCGTGGACGTGGTCTCCACCGACCACCCGATGGACCTGCCGATCGGGCGCTTCCTGGGCAAGGGGCTGCACAACCACTGCGACCGCGTGCGCGCCGCCGCCGAGAAGAAGTTCGGTGGCCCCGAAGCCGTCGCGCGCCTCTTCCCCGACGAGGACTACCAGCTCACGCACAACAAGCTGTTCGACAAGAACTGCATGCACATCGAGAACCTGGGCGGCGACATCAGCGCCCCGGAGCTCCAGAACCGCCGCCTGATCCTGGGCGTCTTCCCCTGGAAGTTCCAGGGCGGCGAGGCGGCGTTCGCCCGCGTGGTGGCGTTCGACGGGGAGTGGCCGGCGAATCCGTGAGGGGTGGCTGGCAAACCGGGCGAGTGAACTCGCTGCAACAACGGCACAAAGTCCGCCTTCGCGGACTCGGGGTCGGATGCCGCGCTTCTCGAGCCGGCTTCAGCCGCCTTCCCGTGGTTCCAGCCGGGGGCTTTAGCCCTCGGCGATCCGGGGACCCATTCCGCCCCCCCAACCTGCGAGGGCAGGTTTCCCGCGGTTGTTGCAGCGGATTCAACCGCCGGCCCCGCCCTCGAACAACGCCAGCTGCGGCGCCTCCGCCACATCCGGCTTCATCGTCGGAAACGCGCCGCGGTTGAATCCGAATCGGGCGCGCGCCTGCTCGATGCGCGCGTCGAGCCTCTCGCGGTAGCGCGTGCGGCGGGGGGAGCGGCGGCGGATGATCTCCTCGTAGGCGTCCACCAGGTCGGGGCGCAACGCGCGCAGGGCGGGGAGGAAGCGGCGCCACGACACCTCCGAAAGCCGCACCCCGCCCGCCACCACGTAGCACGCATCCGCGTCGCGGGCGGCGGCGAAGAGGGCGTCGATGCTCTCCTGGGTGTCGGTGAGGCCGGGGAGGAGGGGCATGGCGAAGAGCCCGGCGCGGACCCCCCGCTCGCGCAGGCGGCGGAGCGCGTCCAGGCGGCGCGCGGGGGTGGGGGAGCGCGGCTCGACGGCGCGCAGCAGGCGTGCGTCGGTGGAGATCAGCGACACGTGCACGTCCACCCGGCCGCCGCGCGCGCGGATGCGCTCCAGCAGGTCCAGATCGCGCAGGACGAGCGGGCTCTTGGTGGTGATGGAGACGCGCACCCCCCGCATCCCCGCCAGCGTCTCCAGCACGCCGCGCGTGATCCCGAAGCGCCGCTCCGCCGGCTGGTAGGGATCGGTCGCGGTGCCCAGGGCGACGAGGGCGGCCGGGGCGCGGCGCACGGCCCCGGCCACGCTCTGGCCGGCGCGCTTCACGAAGATGGCGCGGTCGAAGGCGGTCGGCGTGCCGGGGTCGCGCAGCAGGCGGCCGGTCTCGCCCAGGCGCTCCATCAGCCAGCCGTGCGCGTACGGGGCGTAGCAGTAGGCGCACGAAAACTCGCAGCCGACGTACGGGTTCACCGTCAGCGTGCCGCGCATCACCCCCGTGCCGGGCGCGGCGAGGCGCGCGCCGTCCAGCGCGTAAAAGAGCGCGTCTCCCCGCCGCTCCAGCACCGGGAGCGCGCGCGCGCCCCCGCCCGCGAACAGCTCCGCCTGCTCCGCCATCCACACCTCCGTCGTTCCGCGCCTCTCCCCCGCAGGGAGGATGCCGCACAAAAACCGAAAGCGCAAGGGTGACGCACGATTGTCCCGAACGGCCAACTCGTGTACGTTTGGCGCGCTGGCTGGCGAGCCCCGAGCGCGGAATTGCGGATGAAGGTGCACAGGATGGAGACGGTGCAGCGGGTGCCGGTGCCGGTGGAGGAGGCGTGGCGCTTCTTCTCCGACCCGCGCAACCTGGCCAAGATCACCCCGCCGAGCCTCGGCTTCCAGGTGACCTCGCCGCTGCCGGACAAGGTGTACGCGGGGCTCATCATCACCTACAAGGTGCGGCCGCTCTTTGGCGTGGCGGTCAACTGGGTGACGGAGATCACGCACGTGGACGAGCCCCACCGGTTCGTGGACGAGCAGCGCTTCGGCCCGTACCGCTTCTGGCACCACCAGCACCTCTTTCGCCCGGTGGAGGGCGGCGTGGAGATGACGGACATCGTGCACTACGCGCTTCCGCCGGGCGGCGGGCTGGCGCGCGGGCTCCTGGTGGCGCCGCGCCTCAAGGAGATCTTCGACTACCGCCGCGGGGTGCTGGAGCGCACCTACGGCACGCTACCCTGATCTGGCCGATGGACTCCGCGACCTCCATCCAACCCCCGCTTCCCGCCCCGCGGCGCGCGCAGCCGCACCGCGTCCTCACCTGGGGCGCGGCGACCTGCGGCGTGCTCAGCCTCCTGCTGATCGCGGCGGAGCTCGGGCCCGCCGCGTTCGCGCTGGGCGTGGCGATCGCGGTGGTGCCGGTGCCCGTGTACGTGGTGCTCGCGCTCTGGCTCGATCGCTTCGAGCCCGAGCCGGCGTGGACGCTGGCGCAGACCTTTGCGTGGGGCGCCACGGTGGCGGTGTTCCTGGCGCTGATGGTCAACGGCCTCCTCCAGATCGTGCTCGACGGCGCGTGGGGCGTGGAGGTCGGTGAGGTGATCGGCTCCGTCTTCACCGCGCCCATCGTGGAGGAGCTGGCCAAGGGGTTCGCGCTCCTCTTTCTCTTCTCCGAGCTGCGCGACGAGTTCGACGGGGTGGTGGACGGCGTGGTGTACGCGTCGATGGTGGGGCTGGGCTTCGCCATGGTGGAGAACGTCCAGTACTACGGCCAGGCGGTGGCGGAAGGGACGGAGAGCTCCGTCCTAACCTTCGTGCTGCGCGGGCTGATGGCGCCGTTCGCCCACCCGCTCTTCACCAGCATGTTCGGGATCGGGTTGGGGATGGTGCGCGAGGGGCACAGCAAGGCGCGCGGGTGGCTGGTGGCCGCGTTCGGCCTGGCGGCGGCGATGGGGCTGCACGCGCTCTGGAACCTGTCCGCCTCCTTCGACGGGTGGTTCCTGGTGCTCTACCTGCTGGTGATGGTCCCCGCCTTCGTGGCCGTGCTCTGGGTGGTGCGCACGTCGCTGCGCCGCGAGGGGCGGGTGATCCGCGAACACCTGCAGCACCTGGTGGAGATCGGCGCGCTCCCCGCGGGCGAGCTGGACTGCCTGTGCGGCGTCCGCACCCGGCTTGGGGCCACCGCGACGGCGTTTCGCAAGGGAGGGCTGAGGCGCTGGCGGGCGCGGCGCGAGCTTCACACCATCGCGAGCGAGCTGGCGTTCCACCGCTGGCGCACGGCGCGCGGCCTGTCGATGGGAGCGGAGGCGGATGCGGCGCGAGAGGCGGAGTACATGCAGCGCTTTTCCGAGATCTGCAGGATGCTGGAGGTGCAGGGCAAAGTGGAGTGACGGGGGAGACGCCGGCGCGTTGACGCTCGCAAACAAATGATTTATCGTCCACGCGCAAAGTCGTTCTCCGTTCCCTGAGAGCGCATCCCTTTCCGCCGCGTGAATCCGATGAAATCGCTGAAGCTCGCCGTCTTCTTTGCCTGCGCCGTACTTACCGCCGCCTGCCAGGACGACCCGGTCGGTGGGGGGCGCGATCAACTGACGCTTTCCGCCGATACCAGCTACATCGCCACGCGGGAGACGGTGCAGCTCACGGCCTCGGTGGGGAACGCCGCGGCGAGCGGGACTGCGTACAGGAGCCTCAACGAGGTGGTTGCCACCGTTGATGCCGCCGGGCTCGTCACCGGCCGGTCGGTGGGTGTGGCGGCGATCGTCGCGGAGAGGGGGATGCTCACGGATACCCTCCAGATCCACGTCACGCCGTCCCCGCGCGACGCGCTGGCGACGGGGGCGATGCACAGCTGTGTTCTCGACGTCGATGGGAAGGCGCACTGCTGGGGCACCGGCACGAACGGGCAGCTCGGCAACGGAACGACCGCCAGCAGCGCGGCGCCCGTGGCGGTGGCGGGGGGACGGACCTTTGCGATGGTGGAGGCGGGGGACAGCACCACCTGCGCGGTGACTCCGGAGGGCGACGGGTATTGCTGGGGCAGTGGAAGGCTGGGGCAGCTCGGCAACGGAAGCCTCGAGGCCAGCGCGGTCCCGGTGCGGGTATCCGTGCCGCAGCCGCTGGCGAGTATCGCGGTGGGCTTTCGCGTCGCCTGCGCCCTGGCACGCGACGGCACCGCCTACTGCTGGGGCCGCAACACCTTCGGCAACGTGGGGAACGGGAACCGGGCGATGGTCACCACGCCCACGGCCGTCAGCACCTCGCTGAAGTTCAGGCAGATCAGCGTCGGCCTGGCGCAGAGCTGTGGCCTCACGGCCGACGGCGCCGCGTACTGCTGGGGCCAGAACGTCTTCCGCACGCTCGGCACCGGAGACATCGCCGAGCGGCTGACCCCCGCCCCGGTGAGCGGCGGGCTGCGTTCGCGACGCTCAGCGCCGGGTCGGTGACCACCTGCGGCATCACCGGCGCGGGGGAAACCTATTGCTGGGGAACGAACTACTTCGGCGGCCTGGGTTTGGGCCACCAGGGCATCGTCGGCGCGGAGGGGATGGTCCCTGCCCGCGTGGTCGGCACCCAGCTCTTCAGCCAGGTGTCGGCGGGCGAGGAGAACAATTCGACCGCTCCAACCTGTCTCCTCACCGCTGAGGGGCAGGCGTTCTGCATGGGCGCGAACCAGTCCGGGCAGCTCGGCACCGCCGTGACGACCGAGACGTGCCGGTTTACGTCCACGAGCCCCCTCTTCGGATGTGCGAGCCGCCCGCTGCCGGTGCTGGGCGCGCCCTTCTTCGAGACGGTCGATGCGGGACAGGAATTCGTTTGCGCGCTCTCGTACTTCGGAGACGTGTACTGCTGGGGCGCCAACGACTCGCTGCAGCTCGGCACGTTCAGCGGACCGTCGACCTCCACGCCCGTGCAGGTCGCCGCGAATCTTCGCCTTCCCTGAACGGATTGCCTCACAACGAGAACACAGAGGAAGCGGGAATCGTTTCCTCCGTGTTCTCCGTTGTTCCCTTCGTGTCTTCCCTTTCCGCACAGCGGGGTGGCGTCGGATACCGTTTGTAACATTGTAATCTGTTGGCTTACAGAAGACACGGCGTTGTACCGCAACGACTTAGCCGTGGTGCGCCTGTTTCCGCGGGCGAGTCTTCGGCTCAGCTTCGGTACCGCGGCCCACCGGCGGGGATTATCTTCGGCCATCCACCACGTTCCGCTCGCGCCCCGACTCCCTCCCGGCGGCGCTTCTGATCTCCAGATAAATACGATGTATCCCATGCTCCGAACGCTCCCGTTCGTGCTTCTGCTGGGGACGGCCGCCTGTGCCTCCGGGCGCGCGGCACCTGCCCCCGCGCCCCCGGCCCCCCTGCCGCTTCCCGCGCAGCCCGTGCAGGCTCCCGAGCCGATCCGCGAGAACTTCGAGCTCGCGGGCGCGCCGGGAAAGGCGCGCGCCAACGTCCTGGGGGACGCGCGCTACGATCTGCCGGTGGAGGCCAACCGCTGGGTGGAGATGGAACTGGACTTCCTGGTCAACCAGCGGCGCGCGGTGATCGGGCAGTGGCTCTCGCGGGCGGACAAGTACCGCGACTTCGTGCAGGAGATCTTTGCCTCGTACGGCATCCCGCGCGACCTGCACCACCTGGCGATGGTGGAGAGCGGCTACTCGCCCACGGCGCGCAGCCACGCGGGCGCGGTGGGGATGTGGCAGTTCATGTCCGCCACGGGTCGGGGGATGGGGCTGCGCATCGACGACGTGGTGGACGAGCGGATGGACCCCGTGCGCTCCACCCACGCCGCGGCGCGCCACCTGCGCGACCTGCACCGCGACTTCCGCGGCGACTGGGCGCTGGCGGCGGCGGCGTACAACGCGGGCTCGGGGCGGATCAACCGGGGGCTGGGCCGCTTCAACGTCACCAACTTCTGGGACCTCGCCGAGCGCGGCGACCTGGCGCAGGAGACGCGGCACTACGTCCCCCGCCTCTACGCCGTCACCATCATCGGGCGCGATCCGGCGCGTTTCGGCTACCCCGCTCCCGCCAACGTCCTTCCCCGCTTCCGGCCAGACAGCGTGCGGGTGGACATCGAGACGCCGGTGGCCGAGCTGGCGAAGATCGCGAACCTGAACGCCAGCGAGCTCGCCACGCTCAACCCGCACCTGGTGCGCGGCACGGCGCCGGCGGGCTACAAGGTGTGGACGCCTGCGGGGAGCGGCGCCGCCATCCAGACCGCCTTCGACACCTCCGCCTACCGCCGCAGCGGCGGCTACGCCTGGTACACGCTGCGCCGCGGCGAGGACGTGGCGCAGCTCGCGGCCGCCGGCGGGATCCCGGTGGAGCGCATCCGCGAGCTGAACCTGAGCACCGCGCTGGACCGGATGGGGACGGGCGACCGCGTGCGCCTTCCCGCGCCCACGGTCCGCACGCTGAACGCGCGCCCGGTGGAGCGCCAGCGCCTGGCCTCCGTATCCGACGAGCCGCGCGGCCCCAGCTCGCCGGAGCTGGACGCCGCACGCGCCGAGGCCCGCCGCCTCCGCGCCGCGCGCCGCGAGGAGGAGCGCGCCCGCGATGCCCAGCGCGAGCAGGAGCGCGAAGCCGCCCGCATCGCCGATCGCGCCCGCGCCGCGCGCCGCGCCGAAGAGCGCGAGGCCACCCGCGCCGACGAACGCGCCGCGAACGCCCGCCGCCTGGCCGCCCGCGCCGAGGCCGCCAAGGACGACGAGGACACCCCCCGCCGCCGCGGTTCCGACAGCGCGGAGACCAGGGTGGCCGCCGCGGACGAGGCGCGCTCCGCCCGCCGCTCCACCGACAGCGCCGCCGCCCGCCGCACGAGCGATGGCGAGCGCGTGGCGAGCCGCTCGGCGTCTTCGGACGAAGAGCGCCCCTCCGCCAGCCGGCCCCGCCGCACCGAGCGCGCGGACAGCTCCGCCCGCGCGCGCCGCACTTCCGACGGCGAGGAGCGCCCGCGCACGCACACCGTCGAGCGCGGCGAGACGCTGCGCGGGCTGGCCGAGAAGTACAACGTGACGGCCGCGCAGCTTCGTGCTGCCAACGACATCGCCGCCGGCAAGGGCGTGGAGCTGGGCATGCGCCTGCGTCTGCCGCGCGCCGCGAGCTCCTCCGCCTCGCTCTCCGCCGCCTCCGAACGCGCCGCCCGCACCCGCTCGTCGGACGACGACCGTCCGAGCACGGCGTCGCGCTCGTCCACGTCGGTGCGCACCGGCACGCCCGAGCGCCGCACCACCCGCTCCGACTCCTCCACGCGGCGCGCATCCAGCGACGATGATGCTCCGCGCAGCCGCACAGGGTCGGAACGCCGCGCATCCAGCGACGAGACTCCGCGGGCCCGCACGGCCTCGGAACGCCGCGCGTCTAGCGACGACGAGACGCCGCGCACGCGCACGGCCACCGAGCGCCGCGATTCGTCCGCCACGCGCCGAACCGCCACGGCATCGCGCGACACCGCGTCGAAGACCCGCAACACCTCCACGAGCCGCGCCGCTTCCGCGTCGCGTGACTCGTCGGCATCGAGGACTCGCAGCGCCGCCAGCCGCGACTCCTCCGCATCCAGGAGCCGCAACGCCTTCACCCGCGACTCCTCGGCATCGCGCAGCCGCGGAGGGAGCTCGGCAGCGGGGACGCGCGCATCGTCGGCGAGCCGCGACTCAGCCGCGAGCCGCTCACGCGGTTCATCCAGCGAGACGAAGCCCCGCGCCGCTGCGGAGGGGAGCACGCGCCCGCGCGCATCCGCCAGCGAGACCTCGCGCCCGTCGCAGCATACGGTCAAGAGCGGGGAGACGCTCTTTGGGGTCGCGCGCCAGTACGGCGTCACCGTACCGGCGCTGCGGGCGGCGAACGACATGGACGGGGGCGCCACCATCCAGCCCGGGCAGAAGCTGCGCATCCCGCGAAGCTGAGCCGGCGGGGCGAGTCAGGCGAAAAACGGAGGGCTCCGCGAGCAGAATCGCCCGCGGAGCCCTCCTGTCATGCTGCCGGTTCAGCCGCTGGCCTGCGAGACCTCAGGGGCAGAGGGTGCGGTAGCCGCACTCATTGTACTCGGGCTCCTTGTACACGAAGAACGACGGCGTCGTGTAGCTGGTCCCGTTGGACGTCACGATCACGCGCAGGTAGAACGATCCGGCCCTCGTCCCCACGCTGCGGGTGTAGGTGGCGCTGTTCGTCCCCACGTTGGTCCACGTGCTCCCGCCCGCCGAGTACTGCCACTGGTAGCTGTAGGTGCCGTTGCCGCCGCTGGCCACCGCCTGCCACGTCCACGTTCCGGTGTAGATGTAGTCGGGGCCGCTGATGTAGGCGGACACCGGGTTGGTGGGATTGGTGCCGCCGCCGCTGCCGGTTCCCGTGAACAGCAGCAGGTTCGGGGAGCCGGCGCCCAGGTTGTAGAGCTTGTACTGCGAGGCGTTCGACAGGATCGCGTTGTTCACCGTCGCAGGCGCGGCCCACGGGTTCGACTGCAGGTACAGCGCCGCCGCGCCGGCCACGTGCGGCGACGCCATCGAGGTGCCGTCGAGCGTGGCCGTGCCGCCGTACAGCCAGGCCGAAGTGATCCCCTCGCCCGGCGCGTACAGGTCCACGCAGCTCCCGTAGTTGCTGAACCAGGCCTGCTGGTCGGACGAGTTGCTGGCGCCCACGGTGAGGGCGGAGGGCGCGCGGGCGGGCGAGTAGTAGCAGGCGTCGTAGCTGTCGTTGGCGGCCGCGACCGCCACCGTCACCCCGGAGGCGACCAGGTTCTCGATGGCGTCGTCCATGGCCTGCATGGCGCCGCCGGCCAGCGACAGGTTGGCGACGCTGGGGGTGGCGTGGTAGTAGCGAACCCAGTCCACGCCCGCGATCACGCCGCTCCACGTGCCGTAGCCGCCGCAGTCCAGCACCCGCACGGACACCAGGCTCGCCGACTTCGCCACGCCGTAGTACGCGCCGCCCACGGTGCCCGCCACGTGGGTGCCGTGGCCGTGGCAGTCCTGCCCGTTGTACCCGTCGCCGATCGCGTCGTACCCCACCGAGGCCCGGCCGCCGAAGTCCCAGTGCGAGGTCTCGATCCCCGTGTCGATGACGTACACGGTGACGCCCGACCCCGTGGTGCTGGCCGAGTAGCTGCCGTTCAGCGGGAGGTCACGCTGGTCCACGCGGTCCAGCCCCCAGCTCCCCACCACGGCGCTCACCCGCTGGTCCTGCTCCACGTACGCCACGTTCGGGTTGCGGCGCAGCGCCGCTACGGCTCCATCGGAGAGGGAGGCCGCGAAGCCCTTGATGGCGTGCTGGTAGGTGTGGTGCACCGTTCCGCCGTGCGCGGCCGCGAGCTGCCGCGCCAGCCCGGGCGCATCGCTCACCTCGCGCTTGAACACCACCACGTAGCGCCCGGGGATCGGCTGTCCGCCCTTCCCGGTCTGCCGCACCGACCGCGCCTCCGCCGGGGCGTCGGCCGGCACCGCGGGCCCGGTGGGCGCGTCCGAACACGCCGCCAGCCCAATGGAAACCGCCATGGCCGCAAACAACTGCTTGCACTTCATGGACATCTTCCCGTCCTCCTGCGGGTACTCCGGGTGAAGCACGGCCCCGCCGCCTCCCGGAGTGGCGTGCGTGTCGGGGCCCGGACGGCAGGAGAGCCGTCCCCGGCGCAGCGGTGCACCGCACCGCGACAAGGTCAGTGTGTTCGGCGTGCGCTTCTATCGGGCCTGGGCGTGTGAGATGATGTCTGCCAAACATCAAACACCACGCAGCCCTTTAGCGCCTGTTGCCAACCATTATAGCAGATCAGATTTGCGCCTCCTCCAAGAGAAGGACCTGGACGGTGTGTTCTTCCGGCAGCGGTGAAGGTGCTGCCCCGCCCGCATCCAGTCCCCGGGAGGCGTAACCGGGCATACTCTGTTTACGCCTACAATATGCAAATAATTTGCCACGGGCGAAGCCGGTCAGGGCCCTGTTCCCGACCTCGTGGCGTGCCGCTACATTGCGCAGCTTCGCCACGTGTGCAGGGAACCCCACCAGGAGAGACCGGCGCCATGAAAGCCTCGCTTCGCTCCATCACGGCCATGATCCCCGCGGGTGGCAGCCTGGACGAGGCGATCCGGTTCTACACGGAAGAGCTGGGCTTCTCGGTGACGTGGCAGGCGGGGAACATGGCGGGCGTCGCGCGCGACGATGTCGGCTTCAACCTGGTCGTCAACACCAACCGGGCGTGGGCGGAGAACGCCAGCTTCAGCATCGCCGTCTCGGACGTGGATGCGCTTTATGCCGAATACGGCCAGACCTCGGCGCGGGTCGGGCCGCTGGAGGAGAAGCCGTGGGGCCGCCGCGAGTTCCACATGATCGTGCCCTCCGGCGTCTGCCTGCAGTTCTACCAGGCCGGTACCTGAGGCGCGACGCCGACGACGGTCCGGCGGCGGGCACGGGCAGCCACGTGGGGCGGCCCCTACGAGGTTGCGGTGCGTGGGGCGAGGGATGGAGCGGGGGCAGGGGCGGGCAGACACGCCGCGCGCGAAGCGGGGGGCGGAGCAGCCCGTGACACGGGCGCGATGAATCGCGCCCCTACCGGGCATCCGCGCAGCGCGCGGAGTTCTCCCCCTCGCCCGCCCTGCGCCCCCGCAGGCGGGGGAGGGGGCAGGGGGGAGGGGGCCCTCTGCGTAGCCCGACGCCTCCGAACGGCACCCACCTCCGCCCCCTCTCTCGATAACGGCGAGGGCGCAGCCCTCTCCTGTTATCGGGA
>DASVQP010000017.1 GCA_036389135.1 Longimicrobium sp. | reverse complement strand
CGCACCAGCTTGCCCGGTGTGCGGATCACCAGCGCACGCAGCGTCTTGACCTGCCGCAGTTCCGCCGTGCGGTCCAGCGCCGCAGTGCGCACGAAGTGCTGCATCTCGTAGGCGAGCGCGGCCAGGCCCCAGAGCAGGTGGTTCCCCCCGAGGTCATCGACCGCCGTGCGGCCCGCCCCGAGCTGGCCCATCTCCTCGATCCGGTGCTCCACCTGCGCTCCCTGGTTGTACATCCGCCACGCGGTGATGGAGTCGATCGAGGCGATGTTCGTTAGTATCGTCGCCTGGTCCTTGATCACCACCCGGCCGAGCGCAAGCTCTCCTTTGGGCGCCGCTTCCATCTGCCGCACGCACAGCATCCGTACGCCCCAGCGCTCTCCTTCGGAGACCTCCAGCCGGGGGTCCTCCGCCGAGGGGGAGAAGGGTCCCTTGTAGCGCTGCAGCGTGTTGGACTCCTGCATCTTCATCACGAAGTTCACCCCAAGCGACTTCAGCTTCTCGATTACGGCCACCTTGAAGTAGCCCTTGTCCAGCCGCACCAGGATCTGCTTCACTCCCTGCGCCCTCAGCCAGGTGACCAGATCCTCCGCCCACTCCTCCAGCCCCTCCGCGCAGTTGGCCTTGCCCGGCCTCCAGCGCACGCCCACGCAGTCGCCGGTGTCCAGGAAGGCCAGGTGCGGGTGGTGCGAGGGCCGGCCCCGCTTGCGCGGATTGTAGCCCACCTCCGCCCCCGCCTGCTTCACCCCGTAGCGCAGCACCACCGTCGAGTCGAACAGCAGCATCACCGAGCTCGGCACCCCGCCCGCTGCCTCCCAGCGCGCCCTCACCACGCGGCGCAGCACCCTGTCCATCTCCTTCGCCGCACGCTCGCCACCTTTTCGGGCAAAGCGACCGAAGGTCGTCGGGTCCACCACCTTCTCCCAGCCGAAGAGAGCCCGGACGCCACGCGTCTCCAGGAGCGGGAGGTGGTCCATGTGCGTGCCGCCGTAGTGCAGCATCGCCATCCACTGCTCGATGTGCAGCGCCGGCCGGTAGCGCCCCCTCACCCAGCCGAGCACCCCGTTCAGGTGCGCTCCCAACCCCAGCCGGTCCCACAGCGCGCGGAACGGGGCCAGCCCCGCACCATCCGTCAGCTGCTCTTCCGTCGTCTCCAGCGCCAGGCCAGCCGCAGAACCTTGTACGTATGGGCGAGTCGGGATAGCTTGCATCAGAGCACCGGTTTGGTGTAGCGGGTGTGAGAGGCTTCTTGGCGGAAGTGACTCACAATCTACTACTTCAAGTCGGTGCTCGCTCTTTTTTCCACGCAGGATCTGGGATGAATCCCCCGGCTGGAACGACGGGAAGGCGGCTGAAGCCGGCTCGAGAAACGCGGCATTGGACCCGGAGTCCGCGAAGGCGGACTTTGTGCTGTTGTTGCCGCGAGTTTACTCGCCAGGGCGAGGCCCAGCCTCCCCCCTGCCCTGCAGCACGCCGTCGATGGTGGTGAGGAAGAGGTCCACGTCGAGCGGCTTGGTGAGGTAGGCGTGGACGCCGGCCTCCATCAGGCGGCTGACGGCGCCGCGGGTGGCGTCGGCGCTGATGACGACGACCGGGGTGGTGGCGGTGCGCGGATCCTGGCGGAGGCGGCGCAGGACCTCCTCGCCCGGGATGTCCGGGAGGTGCAGGTCCAGGAGGATCAGGTCGGGCGCGTGCTCCGCCGCCAGCTCCAGCCCCAGACGGCCCTTGAGCGCGGGGACGAGGGTGATCTCCGGGCGGTCGTCCAGGATCGTCTCGATCAGGCTCAGGTTGGCGACATTGTCCTCCACGTAGAGCACCGTCGCGGGGCGGGCGCCGTGCTCCTCCGCCGCCGGACGCTCCGTGCGCGCGCTGCGCAGCAGGCCCACGGGGTCGTCCGCCAGCGCCAGGTCGACGCTGAAGATGGAGCCGCGGCCCGGCGTGCTCTCCACCTGCATCTCGCCCCCCATCGCCTCCACCAGCCGCTTGGAGAGCGCCAGCCCCAGCCCGGTCCCCTCCACCTCCGTCTGCTCGGCGCCCAGGCGGGCGAAGGGAACGAAGAGCTGGTCCAGGCGATCTGCCCTGATCCCCACGCCGGTGTCGTGCACGCGGATGCGGAAGCGCTCGCCCTCCACGCCGCAGGTGATGCGCACGCGGCCGCCGGGGCGGTTGTACTTGATGGCGTTCGAAAGGAGGTTCAGCAGCACCTGCGTCAGCCGCTGCCGGTCCGCGATCACGTAGTGCGACGCGTCGCCGCCGACTTCTTCCGCCAGCGCGCACCCGGTCTGCGCGGCGAGCGGACGCACCAGGCCGAGCGCCTCCTCCACCGCCTCGCTCACGTGCACCGCCTCCAGCGAGAGCTGCTGGCGGTTGGCCTCGATTCGCGAAAGGTCCAGCACCTCGTTGATCAGGTTGAGGAGGTGCCGCCCGGCGCGCAGGATGTGCTCCACACCCTTGCGCTGGTCGGGCGGAAGGTTGCGGCGCTCCAGGAGCTGCGCGAAGCCCAGGATGGAGTTCATGGGCGTGCGCAGCTCGTGGCTCATGCGGCTCAGGAACTCGCTCTTGGCGTGGTTCGCCGCCTCCGCCGCCTCGCGGGCGCGCTCCGCGTCGTCGCGGGCGCGCTGCAGCGCGACCTCCGTCTCCTTGCGCTCGGTGATGTCGCGGAACCACCAGATGCGGCCGTAGTAGCGCCCCTCCGCGTCCTTGACCGGGGCGCTGTACCGGTCGAAGACGCGCCCGTCCCGCAGCCGCACCTCTTCCTCGCTGCGCTCGTCGCGCCGCTCGTACAGCTCGGCCACGCGCGCGATGAAGCCGTCCGGGTCCTCCAGCTTCCCCAGCACCGCCCCGATCGCCGCCTCGTCCGAGCGCTCCGCGATCACCTCGTCCGGGATCTCCCACATCTCGGCGAAGCGCCGGTTGTAGGAGAGGATCTTCCCCTCGCCGGAGATCACCAGGATGCCGTCGATGGAGGCCTCGCCCTGCGCCTCCAGCAGCGTCTTCTGGAAGCGCAGCTCCGCCTCGGCCTCCTTGCGCTGCGTGGCGTCGCGAAGGTTGATGATGACGCCGTCGGCGGCGCTGTCCGGGCGCAGCGTGCGCGCGGAAACCTCCACGGAGCGCCACGATCCGTCCTTGTGCAGGTAGCGGAAGTCGAGCGTGTAGGTAAATCCCGGGTTGCGGAAGGCGCCGCCCAGCGCCTCCTTGCACTTCTCGTGGTCCTCCGGGTGGATGCGCTCGAACGCCGAGGTGCCGAGGATCTCGTCCGGCGCGTACCCTAGCACCCGCTCGATGGAGGGCGAGTGATAGAGGCTCGCCCCCTTTGCGTCCAGGATGGACGCCACGTCCGACGAGTTCTCGATCAGCGTGCGGAAGTGCTGCTCGCTGCGCTGGAGCGCCCGCTCGGTCGTCTTCTGGTCGGTGATGTCGCGCACCACCGTGACGATCTGCTCGGTGCCGAAGGGAAGGATGCGCGCCTCGAAGTCGCGGACCTCGTCCCCGTCGCGCACCGAGTACTCGGTGCACACCAGGGCCCCGGTGCGCTTCACCTCTTCCAGCCCCTCCGCCACGCGTGCCGCCGCATCCGCCGGCAGAAGGTCGTGCAGCCGGCATCCCGCCAGCTCGCCGGCCAGGCGCTCGCCGGCGTGGTGCTCCAGGACGGTCCCCTCGCGGTCGAGGCGGAAGTAGAGGTCGGGGAGCGCTTCGAAGATGGCCTCCAGCTCGTGCGTCTTGTGGCGCAGCTCCACCTCGGCGCGGGCGCGCTCGGCCACCTCCTCCTCCAGGGCGCGGTTGGCGGCGGCCAGCTCGGCCGTGCGCTCCTGCACCCGCGTCTCCATCTCGTCGTACGCCTCCCTGCGCTCCGCGGCCAGGCGCAGGTTGTCCAGCGCGTTGGCCGCGAGCGACGCCACCGCCTCCAGCGCCTCCACGTCCTCCTCGTTGTACAGCCCCGGCGTGTAGCTCTGTGCGCTCAGTATCCCCAGCACCTCGCCGCCCAGCAGGATGGGGGTGCGGATGACCGACTGGCTGCGCCGCCCCGTTCCGGTGACCGCCGCGCCCTGCCCCGCCGGGTCGTCCGCGCTGTGGGTGAGGAGCGACTTCCGCTCGCGCACCACCCGCTCCCCCGGCGTCCCGGCCGCGGGGACGCTGCTGGGCTCGCTGAACACGTCCGCGTCGTAGCCGCCCACCCCCACGAACTCGTGCTTCTCCGCGTCGTACGCCATCAGGAAGAAGGCGTCGTAGGGGAGGATTGCGCGGCACGCCACCTCCAGCACGTCGCGCAGCGCCGCGCGCGACGGTGCGCCGATCACCGCCGCGGCGGTGGCTACCACGGCGCGCATGCGGTCCGCCATCCGCTGCGCCTGCCGCTCGGCCCGGCGCAGCGCCTCGTCCGCGGCCACCTGGCGGGCCAGCTCCTCGGTCATCCCCACCAGGTGCCTGCGCAGCTCCAGCTGCACCATCACCTGCCGCGAGAGCGTGCGCAGCGCCGTCCGCTGCTCCTCCGTGATCTGGCGCGGCTTCTGGTCGAGCACGCACAGCGTCCCCAGCTCGTGCCCGTCCGGCGTGATGAGCGGCGCGCCCGCGTAGAAGCGGATGCGCGGCTCGCCGGTGACGAACGGGTTGTCCGCGAAGCGCTCGTCGAGCGTCGCGTCGGGCACCACCGTCACCTCTTCGTGGAGGATGGAGTGCGCGCAGAACGCCACCTCGCGCGTGGTCTCCGGCACGTCCAGCCCCACGCGCGCCTTGAACCACTGCCGGTCCTCGTCGATCAGCGTCAGCAGCGCGATCGGCGTCCCGCAGAGCTGCGACGCCAGCAGCGTGACGTCGTCGTACGCCTGCTCGGGCGAGGTGTCGAGGATCTGGTACTCGTGGAGCGCCGCGAGCCGCTCGGCCTCATTGGCGGGGAGGGGAGCCTTCATCCTTCGAAGTCCTGTGATGCGCGGGGATCGGCGGGTGGGATGCCGTGTAAACGCCGGCTATCAGTGTAATGCGCCGGGGCGGCTGGGGCGAGTGAACTCGCGGCAACGACTGCACAAAGTCCCCCTGCGGGGACTCGGGGGCGGGATTCGCGCGAACCTCGGACGCCCACACCGCCGCATCGTAGGGGCGCGATTCATCGCGCCCGCCCTCTCCCCCTCCTCGACCCACGCCTCCCGCACCGATCCTGTAGGGGCAGCCGCGCGTGGCTGCCCGTGCCCTGGTAATGCGCCGTTGACGGCCACGCGCGCCGATTCCATGGGCATCCAGCACCCAGGAGTCCCGTACCAGGAGCGAATGAATTCGCCGCAGGCTTCAGCCCCCGGTTATGCGGGGCCAACACCCGCCCCTTGGCCGGATCACCGGAGACGGAACCGGAGTGAGGTGCAAGTGTACGGACAGGGGCGATGATCGTACGTACAACCAACCAAAGACGTCATGGCTGCTCCCTCCAGGTCTTCGCCGCCGGCTGCCGGCCGCCGCGCCGCCCATCAGGGCAAGGTCCGCAAGGAGTTCTGGCTCGACCCCCAGCTGCTCGCGGAAGCGCAGGCCGCGCTTGGCGCCGGCACCGAGCGCGAAACGGTGGAGCTTGCGCTCGACCTCGTCGCGTTTCGAGGTGAGCTCCTGGCGGGAGCAAAGGCCTTGCGTGGACTCCCGCTGTCACGGCTCGACTGACAGCTATCGTGCCCTCGATGCGGAAGTACGTGCTCGACACGAACTGCTTCGTGGACGCGGCCCGGTCCGAACCCGCGGCGGCGGCCTACGAGGCGTTCGTGGCCCGCGCGGCGCCGGGGCTCTGGCTCAGCGCCGTCGTCGCCGCCGAGCTGCGCGCGGGTGCCCGAACAGCCCGCGCGCGCCGCGTGCTGGAGCGCCAGGTGCTCGGCCCCTACCTTCGACGCGGGCGCGTGCTCACTCCGTCGGCGGCGAGCTGGGAGGCGCTCGGCACCGTGCTGGCCACCCTTGGGACTCGCGAAGGCCTGGACCTGAAGCAGGTGCCGCGCAGCTTCGTCTTCGACGTGCTCATCGCGCACAGCTGCCGCGAAGCCGGCGCGGTGCTGGTTTCCGCGAACGTCCGCGACATGGAGCGCATCCGCCGCGTGTTCACGTTCGAGCATGTGGCGCCCTACCCGGATGCGCCCTGAGCGCGAGCGTGCGGCACTGTAGTGGCGGCTCCTCGTGGGTGGGCCAGATTGGGGTTCGGCGGCTCAACCCTTGCTCGGAGTGTCAGAGAGGCTGGCGCTTGTACATGCGCCGCCTACGGCGACCGCTTTCCCCGGAGGCACTCATGGAGCGCGACCAGGTTATCTCGGTGAACCCGCAGGTGATGAGTGGAACGCCTGTTTTCACCGGTACTCGCGTCCCCGTCGAGAGCCTCATCGCTCACCTGAAGGCGGGGGACACCCTGGAGGACTTCCTCGAAGGTTTTCCGGGCGTGCGGCGTGAACAGGCTGAAGCATTTCTCGAGCTGGCACTGAGCGCCGCGTTGGATGGTCATGCGCGTGCTGCTTGATGAGCAGCTGGATCAACGGCTGCGCACCCTTTTCGATCCCGAGTTTCAGGTAGAGACGGTTCGCTATCGCGGCTGGGATGGCCTCGCGGACGGCGAGCTGCTGCACCGCGCGGGCGCCGAGTACGATGCTCTTGTGACCATGGATCGGGGAATCCCGCACCAGCAGAACGTAGCACGCCTTTCGCTTGGGATCGTCGTGCTGGTCGCAACGAGTAATCGATGTGCGGATACCGCACCGCTGATCCCGGCGTTGTGCGAGGCTCTCCACTCCATCCGGGCTGGACAGGTTCTCTACGTTCCAGAGTAGTTCACGGTTTAGGTGTATCCAGTAGAAAACCCGGCAGCCGCGGATGATCGAGTCCACGGCTGCCGGGTTTTCGCTACTGACCGTTGTCACTCCGCTGAGGCGGCGCACCACCTCTCTCGCTCCGCGCCGGTACACGGTCAGGCACACCAACTCGCCCGCGGGATCGCGCACCTCCCACCAGCGCGTCTGCTGCCGCTTGTGGACCGTGTACGCTTCAGGAGCGTGCATGCGAGCTTCCTTCCCATCGGCCATTGTGACCTCCGATCCTCTTGACCCGTGACCGCCAGCAGGGGTAGCTTGGGAGAGCGGGCGGCCCTCGGGTTGGTTCGCATTGTAAGGCTGACCGGTTCTTCTTGGCGGGAGAGCGGTCAGCCTTGCTTCGGCCCCTGCTGGATAGAGTATTCTATCCGCAGCAGGGTTTGTCAAGAGCACTCTATCCAACGAGACGCGTGGACTTCAAGACAGCTACAGATGTCCTCACCCAGCGTATCACAGCGGAGGAGATCGCTGAAGCTGCGGGCGTGTCGATTAGCAGCATCGCGCGTGCTCGACTCGATCGTGGAAGCTCCGCGTACCGCTCTCCCCCGGAAGGTTGGCAGGAGGTCTTGGCAAGGCTCGCAGATGATCGTGGTGGCGAGTTGAAGGAACTTGCGGGTAGGTTGCGGCGGGGTGGGTAAGGGGAAGTCATAGTTGCGGAATCGTGATCGAATGCGAGCGGCCAGACTTAAACCATCAGGTTCTGATGCAAGCAAGTGCATGGAATGACGGCGGAAATACCTACGGGGTTCGCGTGGGATTCCCAACCGTAACACACACTTCGACCCCCAGTGGAGTGAGATCGAAGTGGAAGTTGACGGTGAGCCGCATCTGTTCGCACTCACCGGTGGGTTCTGGAATAAGTGCCCTGAATTTCGTGACCGCGGCAGCTCGGTGGTTCGTGAGTGGCTTCGTAGGAACTACACCCTCGATTGGTCACGAGGTAATCCACCTCGGTTTGAACTCATCCCCTTAGGCGGAAACCGCTTTCGGCTAATAACCGGCTTCGGCGGAACAGTCTAACCAATGCCTGCAGCATACCGTTACGGTGTGCGCAATTGCGAACCATCCTCATTCTATCCTCTTTAACCCATGCCATTCAGTCCGGTATTTCACCTATTATCGCGCGAGGGCTACATCACACAGTCGTGCATCGGTACCGGACTCACCGAGGCTCGAAACGCCAACCTCACGGACCGTGGACGTTATTATACCGCTTTCTTCCAACTTTCTATCGGTTTGGAGCGGATGGCGAAATTAGCGCTTGTCCTCGACCACATGGTATCCCAACAGCTTGCCCCACCGGGTGGTACGGCGATCCGAAAGTACGGCCATGATCTCGAATCGTTGTATCGCGCCGCAAACGAGGCTGCCCAAAACAGAGGATGGAATCTATCCGCAGAAACTCCTACATCTCCGTTCACGGAACGAATCCTAAGCTTCCTGTCGCGTTTCGCCAAAACAACTCGTTATGCGAACTTGGATGCACTCGCATCAGGAACGGCAGTCTCAGAACCACTAGAGGAATGGAATCAGATTCTCCAGGATGTGCTGCTAACGGATAGTCCGTCGAGAAAGCGGGAGCGGATCGCGCAAGATTCAGCTGCCTTGGGTAATCTTTTGAAGGATGCTACCTTTGTGCGAGCACATGATCTTGCAAGTCGATCCATGACACTGGAGGACTGGTTCGCTCAACCGCAATTGCTCGATGAGGCGGCTAAGTATGTCGTTTGGCACCTCGTCCTTATAACCGTTCCACTCAAAGAGATTGTTGTCTACCTGTCGCACTTGGCCGCTGACATTAACCGGAAGCAAACACGATCTATCGTCCACATTCCATCGATGTCAGAGTTCTACACGTTTCTGTGGGTGAACCGTGGTTACGTTCTAAGAAAGAAACGCTGGCCGTAGGCATAGCGTCCCTGTGAGTTGCTGCGCATTGCAGTAGGTGAGTTGTAAAGCCGACAAGCTGCCGGGATCCGTGTGCACACTAGCGCGGGTCCTGTGCGCGGCGCAGTTGGAACTTTCAGGATTGGGTCACAAACACTTTGTGGAGATAACATGCCGAGCTTGTCATTGACTGATTTAGTGGATGTGGTGTCTAGATCTGGTACGCCAAAGGCAACGAAGGTAGCGGAAATCAAGAACCGCGCGCCCTACCAACCAGCGACTGACTTCTACAAGCCGCTTCGGGACCGGCTCATTGAACTCCATAAAGCTGGCAAAGGCCGATCAGCTCTAGCTGAGCTGCTGGACGGTATCCACGATCAGAAGAAGCTCACAAACTATCCGGACGCGCTCGAGGGTTACCACAAGTGGTGGGGAAAGAAGGCTATTCAGTGGTTTGACCCACCCCGCAACCCTTACGGACATGCTGGAATCGAGATAGCAGTAAATCCTGAACTTGGACTTACTATCGATGGAACGCGCTTCGTGGTAAAGCTTTACATGAAGGCGGACCCACTCTCCAAACTACGAGTTGACCTCATCACTGTTTTGATGGAAGTAGCGCTTCGTCCCAAGTGCGAGCCGGGCGATCAGCTGGCGCTGCTCGATATGCGCCGGGCGAAATTGTTTACTGTGTCGGCGCCGATTCCAACAACAAGGGCTATGGTTGATGCCGAATTAGCGTATGTGGCGTCCCTTTGGCCCAATATCTGAGCGTAGGCGCATAGCCGCTGTCTAAACACCGGCTGCAGCATTTAGAGCCGTTCATCCTTCGGCGGATGACAGACAGCCTGCCCTGACGCACAAAGCTCGGCAGCCGCGGACTGGATCGTCCGCGGCTGCCGAGCTTTTGTGCTGACCGGCGTTACCTCCGGCGTCCGCCTACCTTGCGTCCGCCGGCTCCATCAGTCCGCCGGGTCCAGGATGTTGCCGATGCGGTGCACGGCGCCCTGCATGTGCAGCAGCGTGCCGCGATCCGTGGTGCGCGGGATTGCGCGCTGGATCTCGGAGCGCAGCGTCACCAGCACACCGCGCAGCTGCGACTTGGCGTCGTCCGAGAGCGGCGTCGGGCGCTGGCCGCCGGGGAAGATCACCACCTGTGTGGTGGCGCTCTCCGGCGGGTTCAGCTTCCGGTCGATCAGCGACAGCAGGTCCATCTGCAGCTCGCGCCGGTACGGGTCCATCACCGGGCGCGCCGAGTAGATCTCCTGCCAGATGCCGCGGCGCACGTCGTCCAGCATCGACGACAGCGGGTAGACGTACTGCCGCTCGCGGCCCAGGGCCTCCTGCTCCAGCAGGCGGTTCATGCGCCCGTCGTCCAGCAGGCTGTTGAGCACGCGCGTCTGCGCCGCGTTGATGCGCGTGATCATCCCGCCCGCCTCGATGCGGCTGGCGATGTCCGGGCGGATCAGGTACTGCGGCGTGCGGAAGACGTTCTCGTTGAGGAAGCGCACCGCCGCCTGCTGGCGCGCTGCCGGCATCGGCGCGTACACCGCGCCCGGCTGGCTGCCGCTCTTGTACTGCACCGTGCCGCCGCCCACCATGGTGGCCACGTGCCCCGCCTCGGTGGACCACTGCTGCACCGTGCGGTCGTACAGCTCGCGCAGGTCGGTGTTGTCCTCGCCCGGCCGCGTGGCCGCGGCGGGAATGTAGCCCACCACGCGCTGGATGTTGCGGAAACCCAGCCCCGTGCTCTTGATGGGGTCCGCGTCGCCCACCGCCTCGTTCAGCGTGCCGTAGCCGCCGAACTCGTTGCCGGCCGAGAAGCGGTACCAGGGGATGGTGTCCTGCATGCGCGACCACTGCTCCAGCGTGGGGCGCTCCTGCTCGCTGGTGCGCGCGCCGGGGATCGGCTTGTACCCCCACATGATGGCGTAGCGGTCGTACGGCCCCACCCGCGGGATGATGTGCTCCAGCGGGATGTTGTCCTCGGGCTGCGCCACGTAGTTGAAGCGCGAGTAGTCCATGATGCTGGGCGAGTGCCCCATCCGCCGCACCCAGCTCGGGCTGCGCACGCTGTCGGCCGGGTAGGTGGAGCTGCCGATCTGGTCGTGCTGCAGGCCGATGGTGTGCCCGATCTCGTGCGCCACCACGAACTGCAGCAGCTTCCCCATCAGCGAGTCCGGCATGGGGAGCGAGCGGGCGCGCGGGTCGATGGCCGCGGCCTGCGTGAAGTACCAGGAGCGCTGCAGGTTGAGGATGTTGTGGAACATCCGCACCGAGCCGTTGAGGATCTCGCCCGTGCGCGGGTCGTGCACGTGCGGACCCACCGCGTTCTCCGTGGTGGACGGCAGCCAGCGGATCACGGTGTGGCGGATGTCCTCGGGCGACCAGTCGGGGTCGTTCGCGGGCACCTCGCCGGGGACGATGCCGTCCTTGAAGCCGGCCGCCTCGAACGCCTGCTGCCACTCGATGATCCCGGCGCGCACGAACGGCTTCCACTGCTCGGGCGTCGCGGGGTCCACGTAGTAGACGATGGGCTTCTTGGGGTAGCAAAGGTCGCCCACGCGCCGCTCGGAGCACTCCAGGCGGTAGCGGGTGATGTAGCGGCGCTGCGCCGAGCGGTGCTCCGTGGTGCCGAAGTCGATCTGGCGGATGGAGAAGAAGCCCACGCGCTCGTCGAAGCGGCGCGGCACCATCGGGATGTCCGGAAGGCGCACGATGCTCCAGTGCGCCAGCACGCTCACCGCCGGCGTGGGCGCGCCGCCCGTGGGAGCTGGCGGGGCACCCGGGCCGCGCGGTGGCGTGGGGACGCCGGTCTGCGTCGCCTCGATCTCCACGTTGTCCGGGAAAGCGAGCGCGCGCTCGATGTACGAGCGGGCCGGGTCCACCGTGCCGCGGATCGCCGCGATCTCGGGCGTGGCGGTGGTGAAGAGGCGCGTCACGTCCACCACGGCCGAGCTGTCCGGCCCGAACGCTTCCACGTTCAGCACCGCGACGATCGCCGGGTAGTTGGACGTCTCCACGGCGCGGGCCACGGGGAGCGCGGTGTCCGCGGTGATGTTGAACGTCGGGGAGCGCAGGATCACGCGGTTGCGGTTCCGCTCCCAGCGCAGGGTGAGCTCGGCGAACTGGTCGCCGCCGAAGTCGCCGAAGCCGCCGGCGGGGTTGTTGGGGTTGATGGGCGCGGCGCGGGCGTAGCGCCCCACCAGCAGCATGTCCTTGTTGAGCTCGCGGCGCGGGATCTCAAAGAACAGCTTGTCGCCCACCTGGTGCACGGCGAACATCCCGCGGCGCGTGCGCGCTTCGGAGGTGATGACCGACGAGTAGGCGCGCGGGCGCGCCGCCCCGGTTCCGCCGCCGCCGCCGGGGGCGGTGGTGTCGCCGCTGGCGGCTCCCGAGGGCATGGTGCGCTGGACGGGGGCTCCGGCGCCGGTGGGGCCACGGGCGCCCGAGGGGCCTGTGGCCGGCGGCGTCTGGCGGGCGCACCCCGCCAGGAGTACGGCCGCCAGGATGAAGATGGACTGGTGCTTCATGGGCAAATGTGCTCCGGGGGAGGATACCATCGGGGAGCCTGGGCGGGCACCCCTGCTAAAATAATTGCACGCTAATGCACCCGGGGCAAGCACCCCCCACCATCACGCCTCTCCTTTGTGCCCCGCGTTGGACGGTTCTTGACATCGCCGCGCGCACGCCGCATACATGCTGCCCTAGCGGTCTATGCATAGACGGCTGTGCTGATTCTCCTTGACAGCGCACGGGCAGCGCCGCATACATCATGCATAGATGTCTTGGTATACTGACCGGGGACGACGATGACACGGAACCGCACGGACGTACTCCAGGGGACGCTGGGGATGCTGGTGCTGCGCACGCTCAAGGTGCGCGGCCGCCTGCACGGCTACGCCATCAGCTCAGACATCCAGCGCGTCTCCGCCGAGCTGCTTCGCGTGGAGGAAGGGTCGCTCTACCCCGCGCTGCACCGCATGGAGCAGGAGGGGTGGATCACCAGCGAGTGGGGGATGACGGAGAAGAACCGCCAGGCGCGGTTCTACTCGCTGACGCCGGCCGGCGAGGCGCGGCTGGCGCAGGAGCAGGAGAGCTGGGCACGCCTCACCGCGGGCGTGCACCGGGTGCTGGGGTTTGCGTGATGGACTGAAGTGCTAAGTGCTAAGTGCTAAGTGCTAAGTGCTAAGTGCTAAGTGCCAAGTGCCAAGTGCCAAGTGCCAAGTGCCAAGTGCTAAGTGCTAAGTGCCAAGTGCCAAGTGCTAAGTGCTAAGTGCCAAGTGCCAAGTGCTAAGTGCCAAGTGCCAAGTGCTAAGTGCTAAGTGCCAAGTGCCAAGTGCCAAGTGCCAAGTGCCAAGTGCTGGAGTGCTGAACAGCAGCTCGGACAAGCAGTTCAGGACTTAGGACTTAGGACTTAGGACTTTCCCATTGATGCCCGCCTTCTCGGGAATAACCACCCACCTTCCGGTACGGAGACACCAGCGATGGGCCGGTTCAAACGATTCGCCAACCTGGGCCGCCGCGACCGGGTCACGCACGAGATCGACCGCGAGCTCGACTTCCACCTGGCGGAGCTCGCCGACGAGCTGGTGGCCGGGGGGATGAGCGAGGGGGAGGCCCGGCGCGAGGCCCGGCGCCGCTTCGGCAACCCGGCCGTGCAGCGGGAGCGCACCCGCGACGTGGACGTGATGGTCTGGCTGGAGTCGATGGGCGCGGACCTGCGCTACGCGGTACGCTCGCTGCGCGCCAGCCCGGGCTTCGCGCTGGCGGCGGTGCTCTCGCTGGCGCTGGGGATCGGCGCAAACACCGCCATCTTCAGCCTGGTGGACGCGGTGCTCCTCCGCAGCCTGCCCGTGAGCCGCCCCGAAGAGCTCCGGCAGGTGAGCATGGGCGAGGGGGACAACACCTTTTCCAATCCGTTGTGGGAGGAGATCCGAGACCGGCAGGAGGCGTTCTCGTCAGTGACGGCGTACTCCAGCAACCGCTTCGAGATGGCGCGCGGCGGCGAGTCGCGCCGGGTGGACGGGGCGTGGGTGAGCGGCGCCTACTTCGCTACGCTGGGAGTGGGGCCCGCTGCCGGGCGCCTGCTGGGCGCGGCGGACGACCGGCGCGGGTGCCCGGCCGTGGCGGTGCTCGCCCACGCATTCTGGCGGAGCGCGTACGGCGGCGACCACGGTGTGGTGGGGCGCACGATCTCGCTGAACGGAACGCCCGTGGAGGTGATCGGCGTGGCGGCGCGCGGCTTCTCCGGCCTGGAGGTGGGGCGGGCCGAGCGGATCTTCGTTCCGATCTGCGCCCAGGACGCCATGGACCCGGTGGGCGACGGCGGCCTTTCGGAACGCGGCCGCTGGTACCTCCAGATCGTCGGGCGCCGCGCACCGGGGCTGGACGATGCCGCCCTGGCCACGCGCCTGGCGGCGGTGGCTCCGTCCGTCTTCGCGGCGACGGTGCCGGATTACTACCCGGAGAAGGCGCGGCGCGAGTACCTGCGCACCGCCCTGACGGCGCGCCCCGCCGCCAACGGCGACTCCGCGCTGCGCGAGAGCTACCGCACCGCCCTCCTGGCGCTGATGGGGGTGGTGGTGCTGGTGCTCATCGTGGCGTGCGCCAACCTGGCGAACCTCCTGCTGGTGCGCGGCACCGTGCGCCGCCGCGAGATCGCGGTGCGCATCGCCATCGGGGCAGGGAGGGCGCGCCTGATCCGCCAGCTCCTCACCGAGAGCATGGTGCTGGCCACCCTGGGCGCGGCGCTGGGGGTGCTCTTCGCCCTCTGGTCCACCCGCCTCCTGATGAGCCTCCTCTCCACCTCGTCGCGGCCGGTGTGGCTGGACCTGTCGCTGAACGGGCGGGTGCTGGCCTTCGCGGCGGCCGTCACCCTGGTCACCAGCCTCCTCTTCGGCCTGGCCCCGGCGTGGCAGGCCGCGCGGGGCGAGCCGCACGGGCTGCTCCGGGGGCAGGTGCGCGGCACCGACGCGGCTCTCGGCCGCGGCGCGGGGCGGGCGCTGGTGGTTGGGCAGATGGCGCTGTCGATGGTGCTGGTGGTGGGCGCGGGGCTCCTCCTCTCCACCTTTTCGCGGCTCCAGCGGCTCGACCCCGGCTTCGACCCCGAGGAAGTGCTGATCGTTTCCGTCGGCGGGTCCGCCCGGCAGCTCTCCCCCCCGGCGCGGCGGGCCATGCAGCAGCAGGTGCTGGAGCGGCTGCGCGCGTTGCCCGGCGTGCGCGGCGCCGGCGCGGCGGATCTGACGCCGATCGGCGGCTCCATGTGGAACACGGACATCAAGGTGGATGGATACCAGCCCGCGAAGCCGGACGACACCATGGTGTGGCTGAACGCCGTGGGCGACGGCTACTTCGCGGCGATGGGCACCCGCCTGCTGGCCGGGCGGGACTTTGCGCCCGGCGACCGCGAGGGCTCCGCCCCCGTGGCGGTGATCAACCAGGCGATGGCGCGGCGCATCTTCGGTGCGGCCCAGCCGGTAGGGCGGCGGATCCGGTACAGCGCGGGCCCCATGGAGCCCATCGAGGTGGAGGTGGTGGGCGTGGTGGAGGACGCGGTGTACCGCTCGCTGCGCGACGGCGGCGAGGCCACGATGTACCTGCCCGCCGGCCAGCAGGAAAAGGCTCCGCTCAACTTCGTGGTGCGCGGTGGGGATCCGCGGTCGCTCGTACGCCCGGTGGGCGCGCTGCTGCGGGATGCGGCCCCCGGCGCCGTATTCGAGCTCCGCACCCTCTCTGACCAGGTGGCCGCCTCGCTCCTGCGCGAGCGGCTGCTCGCCACCCTGGCCGCCTTCTTTGGGGGGCTGGCGCTGCTGCTGGCGGTGCTGGGGCTGTACGGCACGGTGGCGTACTCGGTGGCGCGCCGCAGCAGCGAGATCGGCATCCGCATGGCGCTGGGCGCTCCCGGCCGCCGCGTGGTGAGGATGGTGCTGGGCGACATGGTGCGGATGGTGGCTCCCGGCGTGGTGCTGGGCGTCGTGCTGTCGCTGGCGATGAGCCGCTTCGTCTCCTCCTTTCTGTACGGCCTGGAGGCGACGGACCCCGCCGTCATGGGCGTCGCCGCCCTCGTGCTCGCCCTGGCAGCCCTCGCCGCCGGCGCCGTGCCCGCAACCCGCGCGGCGCGGGTCGATCCGATGGTGGCCGTGCGCGCAGAGTAAACTGCATCGGAAACAGGATGTCACGCAAAGGCGCTAAGGCGCGAAGGAAAGACACGGAAGTACTTTCTTTGCGTCTTTGCGCCTTCGCGTGAGCCCATCAGCCGTTTACCCTCAAGTGTGAGCCCTGCCGTTTGCGCTCCGCCGCGCTATCTTGTGCGGCCCGCAGACGACTCGCACCGGGGGTGGCACGTTGAAGGAACCCGCCGAAGATGGAGCGGAGCGCCCGCCCGCGCAGCGGGGGGCGCTCGCTGCGTTGCGGCACCGCAACTTCCGCGTCTTCTACGCGGGGCAGATCCTGTCGCTCTGCGGCACCTGGATGCAGAGCACGGCGCAGGGGTGGCTCGTGCTGGAGCTCACCAACTCCGCGCTCCTGCTGGGCGTGGTGACGGCGGCGGGGTCGCTTCCGTCGCTCGCCTTCACCCTGTGGGCCGGCGTGGTGGCCGATCGCGCGGACAAGCGGCGCATCATCCTCATCGCCGACCTGGTGATGGGGGCGCAGTCGCTTGCGCTGGCCGTACTCACGCACCTGGGGCTCATCACCTACCCGGTGCTCCTCCTGCTGGTGCTGGTGCTGGGCACCGCAAACGCCTTCGAAGTCCCCACGCGCCAGTCGTTCTTCGTGGACCTGGTGGGAAAGGAGGACCTCCCCAACGCCATCGCGCTCAACTCGTCTGCCTTCAACGGCACGCGCATCATCGGGCCGGCGCTGGCGGGGTGGCTGATCGGGGTGGCGGGGGTGGCCGCGTGCTTCTACGCCAATACCGTCTCCTTTCTCTTCGTGGTGGTGGGGCTGATGATGATGCGCCTCCCGCGCTTCCATCCACCGGAGCGCACCACCTCCACGCTGGACGACCTGCGCGAGGGGCTCGCCTTCATCCGCGGCGACCGGCTGGTGAGGACGCTGGTGTGGCTGATCGCGGCGATGAGCATCACCGCCTTCCCCTACGCCATGCTCCTCCCCGTCTTCGCGCGCGACGTGCTGCACGTGGGCGCCACCGGGCTAGGCTACCTGCTGGCGGCGACGGGGCTGGGCGCGCTGGCGGGGGGTGTGGCGCTGGCCGCAGGAGGAGGGCGGCTGCCTCGCGGGAGGCTGATGGTGTGGTCGTCGCTGGCGTTCTGCGCCTTCCTCTTCGCCTTCACATTCGCCCGCACGCTACCCGCGGCGCTGGTGCTGCTGGGGTGCGCGGGGTTCGCCATGATCCTCAACAACGCCACCCTCAACGCCCTCCTCCAGTCGCTGGTTCCCAACCGGCTGCGGGGGCGGGTGATGTCCGTGTACGTCTTCATGTTCCTGGGGATGACCCCCATCGGCGCGCTGCAGGCCGGTGCCCTCTCGCGCGCCGTCGGCGCCCCCGCCGCCCTCGCCGCCGGGGCCGCGGCGCTCTTTTTGATCGTGCTGGCCGTCACGCTGCGCGTGCCCGAGCTCCGGCGCGTGCGGTAGCGCGGGAATCCGCGCCGCGGCCCGGCGTCGTATCGCTTCCGCGCAGCCCGGCGCTCATCCCCACCCGACCCACTTGCAGGAGGACGGCCCCCCTTGGCGACCCTGATCCTCGAATCGCCCCCTGCCCTGGCGCAGCGATACACCGCCGTGCGCTCCTTTACCGACCGCCTGTGCGACGGGCTGGCGACCGAGGACTACGTCGTCCAGTCGATGCCGGACGTGAGCCCCACCAAGTGGCACCTGGCGCACACCAGCTGGTTCTTTGAGCAGTTCGTGCTCGTGCCGCACCTCGCGGGGTACCAGCCGCTCAACCCGGCGTACCTGTACCTCTTCAACTCGTACTACGTGCACGCGGGCGAGCGGCACTGCCGGGCGCAGCGGGGCTACATCTCGCGCCCTACGGTGGCGGAGGTGTTCGCGTACCGACGGCACGTGGACGTGCGGATGCTGGAGCTGCTGGATGGGGCGGACGACGAGCTCGCGGCCACACTGCAGCCGCTGGTGGAGATCGGGCTGAACCACGAGCAGCAGCACCAGGAGCTGATGCTCACCGACCTCAAGCACGTCTTCTCCGTGAACCCGCTGCGCCCCGTGTACCTGGAGCGCGTCCCCGAGCCCGCGGGGGAGGCGGCCCCCCTGCGCTGGATCGGCTTCGAGGGCGGGCTGCAGCGGATCGGGCACGAGGGGGAAGCCTTCGCGTACGACAACGAGGGCCCGCGCCACCGTGAGTGGATCGAGCCGTTCCAGCTCGCCAGCCGGCTGGTGACCAACGGCGAGTACCTGGAGTTCATGGCGGATGGCGGCTACCGGCGGCCGGAGCTCTGGCTCTCCGCCGGGTGGGCCACCGTGCAGGAGAACGGGTGGACGGAGCCCTTTTACTGGGAGCGCCACGGCGGCGACTGGCGCATCTTCACCCTCCATGGGATGCGCGCGCTGGCCGCGGACGAGCCGGTGGCGCACCTCAGCTACTTCGAGGCGGAGGCATTCGCGCGCTGGGCCGGGGCCCGGCTGCCCACCGAGGCGGAGTGGGAGGTCGCGGCCGCCACCGTGCCCTTGCGCGGCAACCTGGCCGAGAGCGGGCGCTTCCATCCCGCGCCGGCCGCGGGCGACAGGCTGCTGCAGATGTTCGGCGACGTGTGGGAGTGGACGCGGAGCCAGTACGTGCCCTATCCCGGCTACCAGCCCCCGCCGGGCGCGCTGGGCGAGTACAACGGCAAGTTCATGTGCAACCAGTTCGTGCTGCGCGGCGGCTCGTGCGCGACGTCGGAGACCCACATCCGGCCCACCTACCGCAACTTCTTTCCGCCGGACGCGACCTGGCAGTTCACGGGCGTACGGCTGGCGAGGGACGTGTGATGCGGGTGGCGCGGGAGGCCGCCAACGGACGCGTGGCGCTGTACGACCTGGAGCCAGTGCCGGACGACCTGCGGGCGGACGTGCTGGCGGGGCTCTCCGCGCCGGTGAAGAAGCTGTCGCCCAAGTACTTCTACGACGAAGCCGGGGCGCGGCTCTTCGAGCGGATCTGCGAGCTGGACGCCTACTATCCCACCCGCACGGAGATCGGCATCCTGCGGCGCGCCGCGGGGGAGATCGCGCGGTGCATCGAGCCCGGATGCCGCCTGGTGGAGTTCGGCAGCGGGAGCGGGATCAAGACGCGTATCCTCCTGGAGGAGCTTCGCGAGGTGGCGGCCTACATCCCCATCGACATCTCGCGCGCGCAGCTCCTGGCCTTCGCCATCTCGGTGGCGGAGGCGTTCCCGGAGTTGGAGGTGCTGCCGGTGTGCGCGGACTATACCTCCAGCTTCTCCCTGCCCGAGCCCACGCGCCCCGCCGCGGGCGCGGTCGCCTTCTTCCCCGGCTCCACCATCGGGAACTTCGAGCCGGACGATGCGGCGCGCTTCCTGGAGCGGGTGGGGGAGCTGTGCGGGCCGGGCGGGCGCCTGCTGATCGGGGTGGACCTGGCCAAGGAGCCGGCGGTGATCGAGCGCGCCTACAACGATCCGGAGGGGGTGACGGCCGCCTTCAACCTGAACCTGCTGGCCCGGATCAACCGCGAGTGCGGCGCCGACTTCGACCTCGCCGCCTTCCGCCACCACGCCCCGTACGTGCAGGCGGACGGCCGGGTGGAGATGCGCCTGATCAGCACGCGCGCGCAGGAGGTGCGCATCCCCGCCGCGGAGGGTCCGCACCACACCCGGATCACCTTTCAGCCGGGCGAGTCGATTCTCACGGAGTACTCGCACAAGTACGCCCCCGGAGCCTTCGAGCGCCTTGCCCACCGCGCGGGGTGGGTGCTGGAGCAGCGCTGGACCGACGACCGCAAATGGTTCGGCGTCTACCTCCTTCGCCGCGCCTAGCAGAAGAACTGAAGGCCTCGCACAGAGCCACAGAGCGAACCGAAAGAACTGAAAGAAGGGGTTCTCTGTGGCCTTTCCGTCGCCTCCGTGTCTCTGTGTGATGCTTTTCCCTGTCCCATCACCCGTACCGCCCGTGATCCCAACGCAGTACCTGCGCTCGGTGCGCCTGGAGCGCCACGACGTGCCGTCGTTCGACGAGTACCCGTTCAGCCTCCCCGCGGTGCGCACGCTCGGGAAGCTGGATCTGCACCCTGAGGTCACCTTTCTGATCGGCGAGAACGGGAGCGGGAAGTCGACGCTGCTGGAGGCGATCGCGGTGGCATGGGGGTTCAACGCGGAGGGCGGGTCGCGCAACTTCCGCTTCGCCACGCGCAACTCGCACTCGGAGCTGTTCCGCTACCTCACCCTGGTGCGCGGGGCGGGGCAGCCGCACGACGGCTACTTCCTGCGCGCCGAGAGCTTCTTCAACGTGGCCACGGAGATCGAGCGCATCGACTCCGCCGACCACGCGCTCCTTCCGCCGCTCGGCCGCCCCATCCGCGAGTCGTACGGCGACCTCGCGCTGCACGAGCAGTCGCACGGCGAGAGCTTCTTCGCGCTGATGACGGAGCGGTTCACCGGCGGCGGACTGTACATCCTGGACGAGCCCGAGGCCGCCCTCTCGCCGATGCGCCAGATGGCCGCGCTGGTGCGGATCCGCGACCTGGTGAAGATGAAGTCACAGTTCCTGATCGCCACCCACTCGCCGATCCTGATGGCGTACCCCGGCGCGCGCATCCTGCTGCTGGAGGAGGGCGGCATCCGCGAGGTGGCGTACGAGGACACCGAGCACTACGTGGTCACCCGCGAGTTCCTGAACAACCCGCAGGGGATGCTGAGGGAGCTGATGTCGTGAGGGGGATTGGTGAGGGGGGTGGTGCGGGAGGCGGGCACCGGGGCCGCATCGCCGGGGGATGAATCCCCCGGCTGGAACCACGGGAAGGCGGCTGAAGCCGGCTCGAGAAACGCGACGTCAGACCCCGAGTCCGCGAAGGCGGACTTTGTGCTGTTGTTGCAGCGAGTTCACTCGCCCGGCCAAGACCGGAACCGCCTCAAAAAACCACCCCCACCCGCAGGAACAGCGACTGCGCCGGCACGGCAGCGGTGACCAGGTCGTCGGGGAGGTCGGAGAAGCTGCCGCCAAGGGTGAAGGCCGCGCGGCCCATGCGCAGGCCCAGGCCCGCTTCGACGCCCGGGGCGTCGGCGGAGCGCTCGTAGTCCAGGCCGAGCACCTGGCCGCGCGTGCGGGAGAAGAGGTACTGCGGTGCGACGTACGGCACCAGCGCGCTCCCCTCGCGCAGGGCGACGGGGAGCTCCAGGACGATGCCGACCGGGAAGGTCACGTTGTCCAGCTCGCTGGCGCTGGGGTCGTCCGAGAGGCGCGACGCCATCGCGCCGCCGCGCGCGCAGAGCGAGATGCCGAAGCGCGAGATGGGCGCGCGCAGCGCCAGCGTGACGCCGCCAGACTGCAGCGGGATGTCGTTGTCGCTCACGGAGGCGCGGGAGTACTCGGCGGAGTAGGCCAGCAGGCCGCCGGGGTTGTGGCGGAAGGAAGCGCCGATCCCCATTCCGTCCACCTCTGGGGCGGAGCTGTAGACGGACGAGGAGCCCTGGAGCTGGAGGGCGCGCGTCCCCTCGGCCAGCGGGGCGCCGATGCACCCCTGCGCGCGCGCCGCCGTGGGGAGCGCGAGCGCCAGCGCCGCGAGGGCGGCGGGTACGATGCGGGTCATCAGCGGGTCCTCACGAGCGAGAAGCGGAGGTTCGCGGGCGGCGTGCCGCCGTTGCTGGTGAGGCGCAGCCCCAGGCGCGCCCCGCCCGCGATGCCGAAGCGCAGGTACGCCGCGCCCCCGCCGCGCAGGTTGTACTCCCGCGAGGCGTTGGAGCCCAGCCGCTCCACCTTGAGCGGGAATACCTCGGCCTCGCCGTACAGCCCGGCGATGGCGGGCATGATGTCGCGGAAGTTCCAGCTCGGCTGCGTGAAGCGCGGCTCCACCGGCACCGCGTCGTCCGTGTAGACGGAGAGCGTCCAGTCCTGCACCCAGTCCAGCGCCGGGGCGCCGATCACCTGCGACAGGTTGTCCAGCCCGATGCGCGTGTTGTTCACCAGGTTGTAGAAGAGCTGCTGGTCGCCCGTGCCCCGGCGGTCCACGGCGTAGCGGAGGAAGGCCCACGATCCGCCGCGCGTCTCCAGGAGGTCGGGACCGATCACCGAGTTGCTGTCCGGCGCCTGCAGGTAGGTCATGTAGCGCGCCAGGTTGTCCAGCAGGTAGCTGTTCACCGCGTTGACCTTGCGGGTGTCGGCGGTGATCTGGTCCAGCGTCAGGTTCTGGCGCGGCGCGAGACCGGATGCCGCGTAGAAGTTGATCTCCTCCGCCGCGTGCGCCAGCGCCTCGTCCAGCCACACCTCCTCGAACTCCTCCGCGTTGTTCACGTAGATGCGGCGCGCGCTGTTGATCAGGTGCTCGAACTCGTGCGCGATCGTCCCCCCGGCGGTGCGCAGGACGAGGTCCTTGGGGAAGCGGTTCCCGTTCACCGAGCCGTTCGGGTCCGGAGCGAGGAGGTAAAAGATCTCGCCCACGTTGCTGCGCGGGCAGGCGCCCAGCCGCGGCGTCGACAACCGCGGAAAGAGGTCGCCGGGGAAGAAGAAGCCGCCGAAGTAGCCGCCGCCGCTGTTGGGCGGGGTGAGCGCGTTGACCTCGCGGGTGAAGACGATGATGACGCGCCCGCCGTTGTCGTCCAGGTCCGTGGGCGCGCCGAAGTTCAGCACGTCCACCGGGTAGATCTGGCGGTCGAACTCGTCGCCGAACGCCCGCAGCTCCGCGTCGGTGAGTCCGCCGGCGGGGTTGGTGGGGTCGTTCACCAGGATGGCGCGCTGCGACACCGCGGAGACGCGCACCTGCCGCACGGCGCCGGCGGTGCAGGGGTTCTGGTTGAGGTAGAACTGCGGGATGCGGACGGTGATGAAGCTCCCCACCGCCGGCACCACGGACGCGGGCGTGGGCGCCACCGGCTCCACGTCGCGGCTCGCGGCGGTGGCGGGGCGGATGGTCAGGCCGCCGCGCATCCGCTCCATCAGGCGCAGGTGCATCTCGCGGTCGCGTTGTGGCGGCGCGGCGGTGAGGGCGCCGGGGATCCGGTTGGGATCGGGCGGCCCGACGGCGTCGCGGACGTTCGCGCCGATGGCTTCCACCTGCAGCCGCGCCTCGCCGTCCTGGTCGGCCAGGAAGGGAACCAGCGTGTAGTCCGCCCCCTCTCCGCCCGCCTGCAGGCAGAGCCTCCCCGCCTCGGCACCCGTCACCGTGATCGTCTCGCCCACGTCGAGCCGCGTCCCCTTGCCGAAGACGCAGGGCAGCAGCTCGGCCGAAAGCTCCGGCGCCGTCGGCGATGGATCATCCGCGCACCCCGCCGCCGCCAGAACGGCGAGCGCGGTGAGTATCTGTCTCTTCATGGGAACTGCTCTTGGAATGGAGGAGGCGGGAAACATGCGTCTGGTATTTCGCACCATCGCAACGATTCAGTCAAGGGCATCAACGAACAACGGCCTCACACAGAGACACAGAGGGTACAGAAAGAACCGAAAAGGTTTCTCCGCGGCTTGCTTTTCCCCTCTGTGCCCTCTGTGTGAGGCTTTTTGCTTTTGCTGTTCCCTGCTAGCTTTCGTCACCGAACCCCCTGCACATCGCGCAAGTACCTGATGCTGAACGCACTCGCACCGCACGCCGAGGAGATCGGCCTCGCCCTTCTCCCGCGCCTGGTGGACGAGGTGGAGACCGTCTTCCGTGGGAAGCGCGAGACGGTGCGCCTGTCGCTGGCGGCGCTCCTGGCCCGCGGGCACCTCCTCTTCGAAGACATCCCCGGCGTGGGGAAGACCACCCTGGCGCGCGCCCTCACCGCCGCGCTGGGGCTGGACTTCCGCCGCGTGCAGTTCACCAGCGACCTCCTTCCGTCGGACGTGCTGGGCGTCTCGGTCTACAACCCGCGCACGCACGAATTCGAGACGCGCCCGGGGCCCATCTTCACGCACGTGGTGCTGGCCGACGAGATCAACCGCGCCCCGCCGCGCACCCAGAGCGGCCTTTTGGAGGCGATGCAGGAGGGGCGCGTCACCATCGACGACCGCTCCTTCGACCTGCCGCGCCCCTTTCTGGTGATGGCGACGCAGAACCCGCTGGAGCAGCACGGCACCTATCCGCTCCCCGAGAGCCAGCTCGACCGCTTCCTGATGCGCCTCGCCATCGGCTACCCGGACGCGGACGAGGAGCGCCTGGTCCTCCTCCGCTCGGCATCGGGCGGCGACCCGGTAGAGCGCATCAAGCCGATCCTGGATGCCCCGCGCGTGCTGGCGCTGCAGGACCGCGTAGAACAGGTGCACGCCGAGCCCGCGCTGGTCGATTACCTGATGGCCATCATCCAGGCCACCCGCGGCGACCCTCGCCTCCGCGCCGGCGCCAGCACCCGCGGCGCCATCGGCCTGCTGCGCGCCGCGCGCGGCTACGCCCTGGTCGACGGCCGCGACTTCCTGGCCCCCGACGACGTCCGCCGCCTGGTCGTCCCCTGCCTCGCCCACCGCCTCCTCCCCGCCGCCGCCGCCGGGCCGGGCGATGCGTACGACGAGGCGGTGGCGGTGTTGGAGGAGATTCTGAATACGGTGCCGGTACCCATCTAAGGGAAGTGCCAAGTGCCAAGTGCCAAGTGCTTGGTGAAGACGCACTGACGCACGGACGCACTGCCGTTTAGCACCTAGGACTTAGCACTTAGCACTTAGCACTCCCCTCCTATGCCCTCCGCGCCCTTCTGGAGCACCGCCGACTCCCTCCGCCGCTGGTTCCGGCCGCCGCGGCGGCTGAGGTTTTCGCGCGCGGGGTGGATGTTCAGCGGGGGGGCCCTGCTGCTGGGGGTGGCGGCCATCGGGACCGGGAACAACCTGCTCTTCCTGCTGCTGGGGGCGATGCTGGGCTTCATCACCCTCAGCGGATGGCTCAGCGAACAGATGCTGCGGCGCGTCGAGGTGCGGAGGCGACCGCCGCGCGGGATCACGGCGGGCGAGCCGGCGCGGGTGTCGTACGAGGTGAGGAACACGAAGCGCCGCCTCCCCTCCTTTGCGCTCGAGATCGGGGAGGCGGGGTCGCCGGCGCGCGCGTGGGTCGCGGCGCTGGAGCCCGGCGCCGCCGCGGTCGCGCGTGCCGAGGGTCTGTGGGATCGGCGCGGCGTGTACCCGCTGGGGACGGTTACGCTCGCGACTTCGTTCCCCTTCGGCCTCTTTCGCAAGGAGCGCGACGTGGAGCTTCCGGGCGAGGCCGTGGTGTGGCCTCGCGCGGACCGTCCCGTGCGCGAGCCGCGTCCGGCGGGGGAGCGCTCCCGGCCGCCCGGCGAGCGTCCGGCCGGGGCCGGAGGGCCCCGCGGCGAGTTCCGCGCGCTGCGTCCCTTCCGCCCCGGCGACGACCCGCGCGACGTGCACTGGCGCACCACCGCCCGCGCCGGCGCCCCCGTGGTGCGCGAGTACGAGCGCGACCGTACCCGCGCGCTCTGGATCTGCCTGGAGCTGCGCGCCCCCGACGGCGACGACGCGGAGGCGGCCATCGAGACCGCCGCCGCCCTGGCCGCCGCCGCCACCCACCGCGGCGACGCCTTCGCGCTGGCGACGGCGGACGCGCGGGTGTCCCCCGGCGACGGGCCCGGCCAGCTCGAGCGCGTCCTCGATGCCCTCGCCCGCGCCCGCTTCCGCGAGGATGCGCCGCGCCCCAGCCCCCCCGTTCCGCACAGCGAGTGCGTGTGGGTCACCCCCGGCCGCGCCGCCGAGAGCGGGTGGGGCGACGTCTTCGCAATGGGCGCGCGTTGACCGTCGCCCTTCTGCACCGGCGGCTGACGGCCGGGATGGCACTGGCCGCGCTCGCCGCCTACGCCGCGGGCGCCGGCCTGGGCGTGGGGACCGTCGCGGCGGGCGCGGGGCTCCTGCTCGCCACCCTCTGGCAGCCGCCAGGCTCGTTGAGCGCGTGGGTGGAGCGGGGGACGCGCGCCGGCATCCTGGGGCTGTGCGCGTGGATGCTGCACGTCGCCTTCGTGCGCGGCGGCGACTTCATGCCGCAGGTGCTGGGGATGCTCCTCTTCCTCCTGGTGGCCGAGTCGTTGCGCTCGCTCGACGCCAGGAACGACATGCGGCTCTACTCGCTGAGCTTCGCCCTGATGATCGCGGCCACCGGGTACTATCCGGGGATCGCCTTCGCGGGGGCGTTCGCGGCGTACGTGGCCCTTTCGGCGCTGGCGATGATGGTCGGCTTCCTCCGCCGCCAGGCCGAGGGCTACCGTGCGCCTGAGATCCGCGTGGGCCGCCGCTTCCTGTGGACCACCGCCGCGCTGAGCGTGGTGACGCTGCTGATGAGCGCCGTCCTCTTCGTCGTCTTTCCGCGCCTGCCGCGGCAGTGGAACGTGCACGGCCGCGCCCGCGGCGGCGAGGCGATGGTGGGCTTCGGCGACGGCGTGTCGCTGGCGGAGCACGGCTCGAGGCTGCAGCTCAGCGACAACCCGCGCGTCGCCTTCCGCGCCGAGTTCCCGGACGGCCCACCGCCCGGCCTCACCTCCATCCACTGGCGGGGCCGCTCGTACGACCGCTTCGACGGCACCCGCTGGTCGCGCGGCCCCGTGGGGCTGGTCGATCTCCCCCCGGGCGCGTACCGCCGCCGCTGGGGCGGCGAGGCGCTGCGCGTGAGGATCTTTGGAGGGCCGCCGGGCGTTCAGGTGCTCTTTGGGCCGCACCCCGTGCTGCGAGTGGAGGCGCGCTCGGCCGTGCGCCCCTTCCGCGACAACAGCGGCGACGTGCGCTTCAACGGCAGCGAGACCCCCGTCTACACCGTCGTCTCCGGCCCCTCCGCTCCCCCGCCGGAGGCGCTGGCGGAGGGGGAGGACGCCGATTCCCCGCAGCTCGCCCCCTACCTGATGCTCCCGCCCGTCTCCCTGCGGATGCGCCGCCTGGCCGACTCCCTGCGCGCGGGCACGGGCACGCGGCTGGACCAGGTGCAGGCGGTGGAGCGCCATCTGCGCGCCTTCAGCTACACGCTCGAGCTCCCCGCCACCCGCGCCGAGACGTCGCTGGAGCACTTCCTCTTCCGGCGCCGCGCGGGGCACTGCGAGTACTTCTCCACCGCGATGGCGATCCTGCTGCGCGCGCAGGGCATCCCCGCCCGCAACGTCACCGGCTTCCTGGGCGGCGAGTGGAACAGCGGCGCCCGCTACCTGCGCGTGACGGAGAACGACGCGCACTCCTGGGTAGAGGTCTGGTTCCCCGGCGCCGGATGGGTTCCCTTCGACCCCACGCCCCCCTCGCGCTCCGACGTGGTGCAGCCGGGATTCGGGAGCTCGTGGAGCGGCCCCTTCCGCTTCTGGTTCGATGGCGTCGAGTACCGCTGGTACCGCTGGGTGATCGACTACAACCTGGACCGGCAGCTCACCGTCTTCCGCGGCGTCGGCTCCCTCTTCACCCGCGGCGAGGGCGCCGAGCGCGATGCCGGCCGCCCGCGCCCCGGCGGCGGCGGCGTGCCGGACGAAGCGCCCTGGATCGTGATCGTGCTGGTGGTGGCCGGCGGCGCGGTGTGGATCATCCGCCGCCGCGGCGAGCGCCTCCCCGCCGAGGCGCGCATCTACCTTGCGCTCCGCCGCACGTACGCCCGCGCCGGCATCGGCGACGATGCGGCCGGCCCGCTGCAATGGGCCGAAGGGCTGGAGCGCTCCACCGCGCCGGGCTCGGAGTCCGCCGCCCGCCTGGTGCGCCTCTACCTGGACGCGCGCTTCGGCCGCCGCCCCGCGGGACAGCGGGGCATCGCCGAGATGACCCGCGCCCTCGACGAGTCACGCGCCGCCCTCCGCGCCCGCAAGCGAGTACCCGCGGTCGCGGCGAAGTAAGGAGCTCCCAGCCGCGCTGCTACCCACCTGTTTCATCCGCCCCCTTCCATTCCGGGCGCAGTTGTAGCAGAGTAGAGTAACAAATGCACGCGGGGGGCACCCCGCATCCTCCCATCCGAGAGTGTCCAGGACGATGGAGCAGAAGCGCTTCGAGGTGGAGATCACTTTCCGCCAGACGGTTCGTTACGTGGTGGATGCAAAGGACCGCAAGCTCGCCGAGCGGATCGCCGTGGAGCGCTGGCACGGCGGCGAAGAAGGGACGACGTTGAGCATCGACTGCTCGGAAGTGATGGCCGTCGCCGCCGCCGAGTCGCCCACCGAGGACAAGCAGTGCCGCGACTGCGAAGCCGCCTTCCGCTACCTGCGCGACCGCGAGCTGGTGATCGAGATGCTGGACGCGGACGCCTTCAACCCCACCGTGCACGACGCCGTCTCGGCCGATGACGTGGCCACCCACCTCGGCTGGAAGCGCAAGGACGACCCCACCCTGGCCGACACGGCCCGCGCCGCCCGCGCCCTCGACCGGCTCTGCCAGGAGCACCGCGTGGTGTGCTTCACCCGCCCGCGCGTGCGCGCCAGCGAGCGCGGCGAGGTCCGCCTCTACTGCACCCCCCAGCACCTCGGCCGCCTGACCTCCCTGCTGATGGACGATCCGGAGCTGAGCGCCGCGGGGGTGTAGGGCGCAGGCGTCGCAGGCCCTCTCCCCGCTCGTTCCTCGCTGCCCCTCCCCCAAACTACTGGGGGAGGGGCGTTTGCGTGCATCGGTGCGGGGGCGCGCAGACCGACGTTGCGCATGCCGTGGGTGCACCATAATATGGTGCAACACACAATCTTCAAGGCACCGAATGGCACGACGGCCGCCCGCTCGAGATCCGCTCGCCCTCGCTCTCGCCTCCGGTGCGATGGCGAGGCTGGTGCGCTATTTCGCCGTAAATCCCGAGTCGGCGCCGCACGTGCGCGCGCTCGAACGGATCACGGGGCTGAGCCCGGCTTCGCTGAAGAACGAACTTGATCGGCTGCTGACGTTGGAACTCCTGATCCGTCGGAACGATGGCAACAAGGTCCGCTACTGCGTCAACGAGGAGAGTCCGCTCTGGGCACAGTTCCGCGCTCTGGTGCGGCAGCTCAGCGCGCCCGTTGACGTGCTCCCCTACGCCCTCGCCGAGGTAGACGGCGTGGAGAGCGCGTTCATCTTCGGATCGTTCGCAAAGGGAAGCGTGCGGGAGGAAAGCGACATCGACGTGATGGTACTCGGTGATCAAATCGACGCGCCTTCGCTTACCCGACACGTGATCGAGGCAAGTGTGCTTCTCGGGCGCGAGGTGAACGTCGTGCAGACAACGCCCACGGAGCTCCGGAGCGGCAACAAGTTCTATCGGAACGTGGCTCGCGAGGCGAAGCAGTGGCTGGTGGACCGCTCCGGTCTGAAGAAAGAGCTCGAAACGGCAGCATGAGCGCAGAAGCTCGACACCGCTGTCGAGCGCAAATCCTGTAGTGGCGCGATTTATCGCGCCCGTGCCTGACGCCGCTCCGGCCCGCGCCTACCCGCGCCATCGTCGGCGTTGCACGAGGCGGGATCGCAGTCTATCCTTCGCGCGCGCCACTCGGCGCAAGATTCCACTCCAGAGCGTAGGGATCTCGGTGTCCCCCAGTTTATCATCCTGAGCGACGCGCTTTGCAGGTGCTTGTGTTCCTCCGATCTGTGGCGCGGAGCGAAGGATCTACTGCCCGTGACGAGAGGACAGTGCGTCACACCGGGCCTCTCGGCTCGCAGGCTAGATCCTTTGGTCGCCGCAGGAGTACGGCGTGCGCGGCGGCGTTCGGGGAGGCGGCTCCCTCAGGATGACAGTTTGTGGCTGAACCCAGCGCACTCACGCACTAACGCACTCACGCACTTCTTCTCCCCTCAACCCCGCGCCGCCCTTGACGTTCTCCGCCCTCGATTTCGCCATCGTCATCGGCTACATCGTCTTCGTGTCCGTGCTGGGGGCGGTGCTGGGGCGCCAGCAAAAGGATGCGAGCGACTACTTCCTGGCCGACCGGTCGATCCCGTGGTGGGCGGCATGCTTCAGCCTGGTGGCCACCGAGACCAGCGCGCTCACCGTCATCAGCGTGCCCGCCACGGCGTACGGGGCGGACCTGTGGATGATCCAGCTGGCGCTGGGCTACTGCATCGGGCGCATCGGCATCGCCATCTTCCTGCTGCCGCGCTACTTCCGCGGCGAGATCGCCACCGCGTACGTCCTGCTGGAGCGCCGCTTCGGGGACCGGGCGCGGCGCTTCGCCTCGCTGCTCTTCCTGGTCACGAGGACGCTGGCGGACGGGGTGCGGATCTTCGCCACGGCGCTGCCGCTGGCGGTGGTCGCGGGGATCCCGGTGTGGCAGAGCATCGTGGCGATCGGGGTCTTTACCCTGCTCTACAGCTACTACGGCGGGCTGCGCGCCGTGGTGTGGGTGGACGTGGCGCAGCTCTTCATCTACGTGGCGGGCGGCATCGCGGTGCTCTGGGTGCTGGTGCGGCTGGTGCCGGGCGGGTGGAGCGGGATCGTGGCCGCCGCGGAGCCGGGCGACAAGCTGCGCATCCTGCACCCCAGTGGCGGCTTCGCGGACCCCAAGTGGCTGCTGACGGGGATCGTGGGCGGCGCCTTCCTCACCATGGCCAGCCACGGCGCGGACCACCTGATCGTGCAGCGCCTCCTCGCCTCGCCCTCGCTGGGTGACGCGCGCAAGGCGCTGGTGGGGTCCGGGATCATCGTCCTCATCCAGTTCGCCCTCTTCCTGCTGATCGGGGTGGGGCTATTCGCGTACTACAAGGGCGCGCCCTTCACCCCGCCGGACTCGGTCTTTCCGCGCTTCGCGGTGGAGCACCTGCCCACGGGGGTGCGCGGACTCATGGTGGCGGCGATTCTGGCGGCGGCGATGTCGTCGTCGCTCAACGCGCTGGCGGCCGTATCCGTGCACGACATCTACGTGCCCCTCACCGGTCGCGGAGGCGAGAGCCACCTGCTGGCGGTGGGGAAGCGCTTCACCCTCTTCTGGGGCGCGGTGATGATCGTGGTGTCGCTCGCCTTCCAGTGGGTCGCGTCGGGCACGCCGCTGGTGGTGATCGCGCTGCAGATCGCCTCGTTCACCTACGGCGGGCTGCTGGGAGGCTTCCTGCTGGGGCTCGTTTCGAAGCGCGCGCGGGAGCGTGACGCGCTGGCGGGCATGGCGGTTGCCGTCGCGGGGATGGCGGCGCTGTGGGCGCTGCAGCAGTTCGGCGCGATTCCCAAGGTGATCGACACCCTCTGGTTCGCGCTGCTGGGCTCGGCCATCACCGTGGCCGTGGGCTCGGCGATGGCGCGGCTGCGCCCCAGCCCGCCCAGGCCCGAGCCGCTTGGCGCATAGCCTCCTTCATCCCCCTGCCGGACGAGAGAATGGACCTGTACCTGTTCCTGAAAGCCGTGATCCTTGGCATCGTGGAAGGCGCCACGGAGTTCATCCCCGTATCCTCCACCGGGCACTTGATCCTCTTTCAGGACTGGCTCAACTTCGAGGGGAAAAAGGAGTTCGCGTTCGCCATCTTCATCCAGCTCGGCGCCATCCTGGCCGTGGTGTGGGTGTACCGCGAGAAGATCTGGGAGGTGCTGCGCACCTGGAAGACCCCGCAGTCGAAGCGGCTGATCATCAACATCATCGTCGCCTCGATCCCCGCGGCGGTGATCGGGCTGCCGACGAACGACTGGGTGGAGGAGAACTTCTCCGGCCCCTTCACCGTGGCGCTGGCGCTGCTGGTGGGCGGCGTCGGCATCCTGCTGATCGAGCACTACTTCCGCAAACCGACGGTGGAGTCGGTGGACGACATCCCGCTGAGCAAGGCGCTGTGGGTGGGCTTCTTCCAGGTGCTGGCGATGCTGTGGCCGGGGATCTCGCGCTCGGGGGCCACCATCATGGGGGGGCTGGGGATCGGGCTTTCGCGCAAGGCGGCCACGGAGTTCTCCTTCTTCATGGCGATCCCGGCGATGCTGGGCGCCTCCCTGGTCAAGATGGGCAAGATCATGGACGTCGCCACCACCGCGGACATCCCGGTCTTCGCGACGGGCTTCATCGTCGCCTTCATCTCCGCCCTGGTGGTGATCCGCGGGCTCCTGGCGTACGTCTCCAAGAACGACTTCAAGCCGTTCGCCTGGTACCGGATCGCGCTCGGGATCGTGCTGCTCGCCTGGTACTGGAACAACCCGACGGGGGCGTAGGGCCCCCTCCCCCCGGCCCCCTCCCCCGCCTGCGGGGGCGCAGGGCGGGTGAGGGGGAGAACACCACGCGCCGCGCGAATGCACGCGAAACGC
>DASVQP010000016.1 GCA_036389135.1 Longimicrobium sp. | reverse complement strand
TTGTACGTATGGGCGAGTCGGGATAGCTTGCATCAGAGCACCGGTTTGGTGTAGCGGGTGTGAGAGGCTTCTTGGCGGAAGTGACTCACAATCTACTACTTCAAGTCGGTGCTCGCTCTTTTTTCCACGCAGGATCTGGGTTGAAACCGCTGCAACAACCGCGGGAAGCCTGCCTTCGCAGGCTGTGCGGGCGGGATCGGGTGGGGGAGGTAGGGGCGGTGCGGCGGCTGGTCGCCGGGGGATGGATCGCCCGGCTCGAACGACGGGAAGGCGGCTGAAGCCGGCTCGAGAACGCGGCATGGACCCGGAGTCCGCGGAGGCGGACTTTGTGCTGTTGTTGCAGCGAGTTCACTCGCCCCAACTGAAGGGCGGGGTCCCGGCCCGGGACCCCGCCTCTCTTCACCGGCGTGGCGGCGGGATGTTGATCGTCTCGCGCGGCATGGACGGCTGCGGATTGGAGGGCGCCGGCTGCGGGTACTGTTGCGGCGCGGGCGGGCCCTGCGTCGGCGCGGGGTTCTGGGCCGGCGGCGGCGGGCGGCGCACCGGGGGGCGCGGGCGCGGCGTGGCGGCCGGCGGTACCTGCACCGGCGGACGCGCGACACCCGGCTGCGTCTGCACGGGCGGGCGGGCGACTCCCGGCTGCTGCACCGGAGCACCTGGCACCGCCGGCTGCACCCCGCCCGGAGCCACGGCACCCGGCACCACACCTGGCGCGACGCCCGCGCGCTGGATCGAATCCATCCGGATCGAGTCCATGCGGATCGAGTCGCGGCGGATCGAGTCGAGCTCCTCGGGGGTGGGCGGGATGATGATGGGGGCGCCGCCCAGGAGCCGCGTAAAGGGCGCGCCGCGGGGACGGCGCACGAAGGCCGCGCGGGTGCGCGGCGGCCAGCGCTCCACCGAGAGCACGTTGGTGAGCTCCAGCCAGAGCGTGTCCCTCATCACGCGCCCAGACACGAACTGCTGCACACCCTCCCCCGGAAAGGCGACCAGCGCGAACACGCCATCCTTCCTCACCTCGCCGGTGAACGGGATCACGAAGCTGCCCGGCACCCCGTACTGCCCCGCAACGGAGTCCAGCCGCTGCGTCAGGAATCGGAACTCGCCCGGCGGCGTGAGCTGGTAGTCGCTGTTCGCCATCGCTGCGCTGTCGCGCGGCGCGATCTCGAAGCCCGCGAAGAGCCACCGCCCCCGCACCTCCGGCAAGCCCGCCCTCCGCTCCGCGGTGGGCCGCTGCAACGGTGGCAGCGGCTCCACCTCGTCGGGCCCGCATCCCGCCGCGAAGGCCAGCAGCGCCAGCCCCGCCCAGATCGCTCTTCCCCGTCGTCCGGCCACGCCTCTCTCCCTGTTGGGTTTGGATCGCACGGCCCGCCCCGCGCATCGTCCGTGCCGGGGCGGCGGCGAGTGCGGCTACGTGCGCGCGGGCGCTGGAGTTGACACCCTCCGGAACCCGCCCTAGCTTGGAAACGCCGGTGCTCCGCGATGGAGCCCGCCCGACTCCCAGGCCGCCTCCTGATACCGATGGTCACCACCGCACACCCGCGCCCCGAAGAGGTGGACGCCGTCCTCCGCGAAGCGCTGGAGGCGAACGGCCAGCGGTTCACCGAGCAGCGCGCCGCCGTGTACCGCTTCCTGCGCGGCACCGACGAGCACCCCACGGCCGACGAGGTGTTCACCGTGGTGCGCGGCGAGATCTCGGACATCTCGCTGGCCACGGTGTACAAGGCGCTGGAGACGCTGGTGAGCTGCGGGCTGGCCGCCAAGCTCTCGTACGGCGACGGATCGGCCCGCTACGACGCGCGCACCGACGAGCACTACCACTCTCGCTGCCTGGGCTGCGGCGTGGTGCGCGACGTGCACGCCGCCGAGCCCGCGTACCGCCCCCAGGTGCGCGTGGGCGACGGCTTCCGCGTCGAAGGGTTCCGGGTGGAGGTGGTGGGCTACTGCGGCAGCTGCGGCGGCTGACCCAACGCGCCTTCCCGTCCTGACGCTCCCCGCGGGGAGCGTTTTTCGTTTCCGCCTCCGAGCGCGCCACGATGCACCCCGCCGCCCCTCCCTGTCAACCCGCCGGCCCTCCGCGCGCCGCCGCGCCGGTGATCCCCGGCTTCCGGGGCGAGGTGCTGGGCGACGAGGCGCGCTGCACCCCCTTTGGCGAGGCATCGGGGATCTTTCGCGCGCTCCCCGACGCCGTTGCCGTGCCGGCGGATGCGGACGACGTGGCCGCGCTCGTGGAGTGGGCCGCCTCGTCATGGACCGCGCTCGTCCCCCGCGGCGCCGGAACGGGGATGCCGGGTGGGAACGTGGGGCGCGGGGTGGCGGTGGACCTGGTCTCCGGCTTCCGCACGGTCGTGTCGGTGGATGGAGACGCACGGCGCGCCCGCATCCTCCCCGGATGCACGCTGGCGGAGCTGAACGCCGCCGCCGCGCCGCACGGCCTCCACTTCCCCGTGGACCCGTCCAGCGCCGCGCGCGCCACGCTGGGCGGGATGATCGCCAACAACTCGGGCGGCGTGCACACGGTGAAGCACGGCTCCACGCGCCGCTGGGTCCACGCATTGGATGTCGTTCTCGCTGACGGCACGCGCGCTCACGTGGAGCGCGGCGCCCCGCCCGCGCACCCGCGCCTGCGCGAGATCCTCGCCGAAGTGGACGCCGCCATCGAGCCGCATCGCGCCGTGATCGAGGCGCGGTGGCCGCGCGTCCGAAAGAACTCGTCCGGCTATGCGCTCCGCGAGTACCTGGAGAGCGGCGATGCGGTGGACCTGCTGGTGGGGAGCGAGGGAACGCTGGCGCTGCTGACGGCCGCGGAGGTGCGCCTGGAGCCCATTGCCGCGGCGCGCGGGCTGGCGCTGCTGGAGTTCACCGACCTCTCCGCGGCCGCGGCCGCCGTGCAGCGCATCCTGGCGCTGGAGCCCGCGGGGTGCGAGATGATCGACCGCACCTTCATCGACCTGGTGCGCAGCGGCGGCGAGGACCCCGGCTACCCCCTGCGCCCTGGCCTGGAGGCGATCCTCTTCGTGGAGATGGAGGGCAGCTCGGTGGACGTCGTCGCCGCGGCGCTGGAGCGCGTCGAGGAGGCGCTGAGCGGGGTGGCGGACCGGATCAGCATCGCCGTCGATCCGCAGGAGCAGGAGCGCTTCTGGCACGTGCGCCACGCCGCGAGCCCGCTGATCGCGAAGCTGGCCGGCGGGCGGATCTCGATGCAGTTCATCGAAGACGGCGTCGTCCCCGTGGATCGCCTCGCCGGCTACGTGCACCTCCTGCGGCGCGTGCTGGCGGCCAACGACCTCCCCGCCGTCATCTTTGGCCACGCGGGCGACGGCAACCTGCACGTCAACTCGCTGGTGGACGTCGGCGCGCCGGGGTGGAAGGCGCGCGTGGAGGCCATCGTCTACGAGGTAGCCGAGGGGGTGGCGGCGCTCGGCGGCACCATGGCCGGCGAGCACGGCGACGGCCGCCTGCGCGCGCCGCTGATCGAGATCATCTGGGGCGCGGAGATCGTGGAGTGCTTCCGCGCCATGAAGCGCGCCTTCGACCCGCTCGGCATCCTCAACCCCGGCGTCATTCTCCCCCTCCCGGGCCAGCGCCCGCTGGACGCGATCCGCTACTGATGAGGGACGACGTGGAGATCGTCGCGCGTCCGGCTCTAACCGACGATCAGCTCAACGCGTTGTTCGCGGCGTCGTGGCCGGGGCACACTCCGCGCGCGTTCGGCCCGACGCTCGCGCACTGTCTGGGGCACTTAGGCGCGTTCGCGGCGGGGCGGCTGATCGGGTTCGCCAAGGTCGCGTGGGACGGCGGCGACCACGCGTTCCTTCTCGATCCCACCGTGCACCCGGAATTCCGCCACCGCGGCATCGGCGTCGCGCTCGTCCGCAATGCCGCTGCGATGGCTGCGGAGGCAGGCGTGGAATGGCTCCACGTCGACTACGAGCCGCACCTCGCCCCCTTCTACGCGGCGGCCGGGTTCCGCCCCACGGAAGCCGCGCTCCTGAGGCTTGTTGAAAAAGCTGCGCCTACTTCCTGAACGGAGCGCTGCGCCGCATCTGCCTCCGCGCCGCCGCGGGTGCGCGAAGTGAAGGAGACGACAGACGCCACCCATACCGCACCGGCCCCCGCGCCGCATTCCGTACAGGCCAGGTTTAGGAACATGGGCTAGTGGCGAGCCGGCGGCATAGATCGCTTCCTTCACTCCGCACCCGGATTCCGGCACGGGGGCACGGATCGGGCGGCGCTCCGTTCAGGAGGTGACGGCGAGTGGCCGTGCCCTTCGTCTGCTGCTCTGACGATTCACCACCCTCTCAGGCTGCGCGGTTAGCTGCGCCGCATGCAACTGAGGGCGACCCCTGCCCATGTGCCGCTTGCAGAGTGGAGGGTCGCCTTCAGTACGCGAGCAACCCCTCGGCCTCACGCGGGGTGATCTCGACGTCGTACACGGGCGCGCCAGGCTGTTGGCGGCGGCCGCCTTCGCGAAGGGTGCCGGTGTCGACGGGGGCGAAGCCGATCTCCTCGATCAGGCGCGAGACGACCGCCTTGGCATCGGCATCATCCCCGGCTATGAAGATGGCACGGCGCTCCGGGAGCGGGAGGTCGGTGCGCCCGTTGCGGGCGAGGTGCTTCCAGTAGATGGTGTTGAACGCCTTGACCAGCCGCGCGCCGGGGAGGCGCTTCAGCACCTCTTCGCTGGAGGTGGAATCGCCCAGGTCGAAGAGCCCGCCCTCCAGAGTGTAGTGATTGGTCGCGTCGATCACGATCTTGCCGCGCGTGCGCTCCGCGTCCGGCAGCCCCCCGGGGTTGCGCCAGGGGAGCGCCAGCAGCACTACATCGCCGAAGCTCGCCGCGTCGTCCACCGTCATGGCGTGCGCGCGCGGCCCCAGCGCGGCCGCCTGCCCGCACAACGAATCCGGCCCCCGCGAGTTGCTCAGCGCCACCTCGTGCCCGGCGCCCACCAGCAGCTCCGCCATGGTCCCGCCGATGTTTCCCGCCCCGACGATCCCGATCTTCACGACGCACCTCCGCGCACGATGCGGCTGAGCGTGACTACCTGCCCCGTGTGCCGCTGCGCGTGTTCGGCGGCGTGGAAGATCAAGCCCATCACCGTGCTCGGAAGCTGGAGCCGCCCTACGCCGCGTGGGAGCAGGAGATCTTCCTCACGGGTCGCGGCTATCTGCGCGAGGGCGAGCGCGATCCCCTCTTCCACGCCGCGCAGCAGCTCGTCTGCGTCAGGCGCGGGATTGCCGGGTTCAGGCTCGGCGCGGAGGTAGGCGAGCTGCGCGTCGGTGAGGGACTCGCCGCGGGCATAGGTCAGCAGGCGGTCCAGGACGCCGGGGATGTGGCGCAGGTGGAAGCCGACCGACGCCACGCCGGCCGGACGCGCCCACAGCTGCTCCACCGTGAGCCCGGCGGCCGCGCGCGCGACGTCCTCGCCCGCTCCGGCCAGGGCGTGCGCGGCGGGCATCAGCAGCGGCGGTACGCCGGGCATCGGCCCGCGCAGCCAGACTTCGGGTTGCGACATCAGTCCTCCGGGGAGTCGATTCGCGAGCGCACGATAGCGGACAGCGCTTCGACGGTGTTGAGCGACGGATCGTCCGTAACGCGCTCCAGCAGGTCGCGGAGGATCTCGCCCATGAACGGGCCCGCGGGGATGCCGAGCCGCCGCAGCTCCGCGCCGCCGATCGCCAGGTCACCCAGGGTGAGCACGGGCGCGGAGGCCAGTATCCTCCCCACACGCCGCCGGAGCTCCGCAGCTTCGCGCAGGCGCGGGTCGCCTGGGCGCGCGCCGCGCGCCTGCACGTCCGCCACGCGCAGGCGCAGCACGTCGCGCACGTAGCCGGCGCCCACCAGGCGGAGCCACCGCCGCAGCTCCGGTTCCGGCGCATCGGAGGCGGGGATGGCGCTGTGCTGCGCCACCAGGTGCACCACGCGGTCCGTGTCCGCGTTGGAGAACTTGAGGCGGCGCAGCATCCCGAACGCCGCCGCCGCGCCCGCCGCCGCGTGGTCCGCGAATCCCACATCCGCCGTGCGCGCCTTGCCGATGTCGTGTACGAGCGCGGGAAGGCGCAGCGCGACGTGGTGGCGCGGCAGTGCGTCGGCCGTCTTCAGCAGGTGGCTCCACACGGCGTCCGCGCCGTCGCGCACGCCGACGCACGCCTGCAGCTCTGGGTAAAGGGTGGCGAGCGCGCCGCATCCCTCGTACAGCCGCAGCGCCGTCGACGGCCGCTCCGTCTCGCGCAGCACCTTGAGGAGCTCCTCGCGCACCCGCTCGGCGGAAAGCTTCGGGAGCTCGGGCGCGGACTCGCGCGCGGCGGCCCAGGTCGCGTCATCGATGCGCAGTCCGAAGCGCGCGGCGAAGCGCAGGGCGCGCAGCACGCGCAGCCGGTCCTCGCGGAAGCGCTCGCGCGGGTCGCCCACCGTGCGCAGGACGCCGTCGCGCAGGTCGGGGACGCCGCCGTGCGGGTCACGCAGCTCGCGGGTGAGCGCGTGCCAGGCGACGGCGTTGATGGTGAAGTCGCGCCGCTGGAGGTCCTCCTCCACCGAGTCCGCGAAGTGCACCACCGCGTGCCGCCCGTCCGTCTCCACGTCGCGCCGAAAGGTGGTCACCTCGTACATCCGCCCGTCCTTGCCCAGCACGCCCACCGTGCCGTGCGCCACCCCCACGGGAACGGTGCGGCGGAAGATGCGCTGCACGTCGCGGGGGCGGGCGGCGGTGGCCAGGTCCCAGTCGCCGGGGGTGCGGCCGGCCAGGGCGTCGCGCACGGCGCCTCCGACCGTCCACGTCTCGAACCCCGCATCCTGCAGGACGCGGGTGATGCGGATGACCTCTTCCGGCGCGCGCAGCTCCGGGCTCGTTTCCGTCACCGGTCCTCGCCGCTCCGGGGCGGGCCGGCAGCCAACGAAGGGATCGTGTTCCGTTCGTTCATCGTCCTCGTGTGCCCCGCCGGGGCGGGCGAATGCAAGCGTATTTGCGGCAACGGCTTGGCGGATCGGCCACTCTTAATTATCTTGTAATCGCGAACCGCTCCCTCCACCCCAGCCGCGCGTGTGATGACCACCCAAGATCTCCTCCTCCAGGCTCCTGCCAGCGACGCCTTCCGCGCGGCATTCCGCTCCTTTCGCAGCAGCGGCCGTCCCAACGAACGGATCTCTTTCGACCGGCTCTCGCCCCCCGTCAAGGTGGAGCGGACGCTGACCAAGGCGCTGTTAGAATATCCCGACCTCGCCATCGAATCAATCGAGATCCGGGGGTCGAGCGGGTGCGAGTTCTATCGCGGCACGGCCATCGTGCGCACGGCGACGGAAGAGCGGCACGTCCGCTTCCACTGGGACTGCAAGTGGAGGGCGGAGCAGGAGGGGTGGGCGGACTACTTCGGCTTTCCGGACCAGGCGCGCGCGGCCCGCGAGTTCGGCCACGACTGCTTCCGCTCCTGGGTGGAGGAGCGCGTGGTGCCGCTGGAGCCGATGCTGATCGTCGAGGTGATCAACCGCCAGGAGATGCCGGCGATCCTCGCCTGAGGGCATCTCGATTTCAGATCAAGAAGGGCCGCCCTGACATCGGGGCGGCCCTTGCTGCTTGAACCGCCCATCACACAGAGACACAGAGGGAACAACAAGAAACAGGAGAGTTCACGGTGACTCTCTGTATTCTCTCTGTTCCTCCGTGTCTCTGTGTGAAACTGCCGTTCGTTGCGGAATCGGGGGAATTCCTGGAATGGACGATGCAGCACGAGCGGAGCTGTTCCGCCGATTATCGCTCTTTCCAACGGTTACGCATGTTCCTGCATGTGGATGGAGTGACGCACCTGCAGCGGTACGAGCTACGCCTGGAGTTCAACAACGGGACGGGCAAGGACGTTGATCTCGCGGCCGAGTTGCACGGCAAGGTGTTCGAGCCGCTCCGCGATTCGCGTTTCTTCAGCCAGGTCCAGGTGAACCCGGAGACGGGGACGATCGAGTGGCCAAACGGGGCGGACCTTGCTCCCGAGTTCCTGTTCGACGCCGGGAAGACGGTGCACGAGCTGGCCTGAGACCGCCGCACCGCGCTGAAACCTCTTTAAATCCCACAGACCGTGCTCACCTATCGCTGTTGGCAATGCGTCGGATTCCTGCTCTCGCTCGCCCTGGTCGCCACCCCGTCTGCGGGGCAGGATCGGGCGCGATCTTCGCCCTTCTCGACGGAGACCTGCCCGATACCCGCTGGAGTCGTGGGGTACCCGGTGTCGGTCCGTATCCCGGATGGAACTGTACTGGACGCGGAGTTCGGGCCCGCGCTGGCGCAGGCGGTGGCGCGGCGGTGGGAGCCGCCCAGCCGCGGCCGGGGCGGATACGCCGGGCTTTCCCGCCTCAAACGCCGTGTGCAGCCGCCGGAGCCGCGCTGGCCGCAGGATTGGCTGCCGTCCGCGGGCGACACTGCGCGCGTAGCGGTCACCCTCTTCCGCGCGGCACCTCCCGGGCCGGTGCAGATGCTCTCCACGTCCGGCAACCGCGCGTTCGACCGCTCGGTTGCGGCGCACTTCCGCGATCCGGCACCCGCAAGCCCCGAGCTCCCGCCGCTCCCGGGCGGAGTCGATTCGGTGCGCGTGCAGATCGGTTTCGGGGTTGACCCTGGGCCGGGTGCGGAGGGGGTCGTGCGCTTTGCGGCTCAGCAAGCGCCGGCGCAGCTCGTGCGCGGATCGCTGAGGTTCAATCCCGGGATGCGCGCCACCGAGAGCCGGGTGCAGTCCGAGACCACGGTGAAGTACGACGTCGACGTGTCCGGCCGCATCGCCTCCGAATCGATCGAGATCCTGTCGGGCGCGGACCGGGGCTTCGCGAACTCGGTCGCGGAGGGGCTCGCCGGCGCGGCGGGCACTCCGGCTGTCTCGAACTGCCGCGCGATTACTTCGACTGTGGTTCAGAAGTTCCGCGGGCGCTGAAGACGGAGGGGAGACGGTTCCGCACGAAAGAGCCGCTGGACCCGCTCCCGGAGCAGAGCGCGGGAGGGGAATGCTGGCGTACGGTTGCAGCGGGCGCACCAAACGTGCAGCTTGCTCCGCTCTCTGGCTCGCCCTTCCCCTCCCTAATCGAATTATGACCCACAGCATCCACCTGCCGCCCGACGAGCTGTCGCGGCTGGTCGTAGAAGCCGCCGTGAACGCGGACGAGCAGGGCTACTGGTCCGGCCCGGGCACCGCGGCCGAGAACGCCGTCGCGCACCTGACCCGCTTCCTCGGCGTCCTGGCCGGGGGCGATGACGACCTGAACGAGCACGAGCTGGAGCTCTTCGGCGAGGTGTTCCGCGCCGCCACGGGCGAGCACCCCAGCGACGACGTACTGCGCCGCTCCGTAGCCGAGAGCGTGCAGCTCGCCGACGATCCGGACGCGCTCAACGACTTCCTGACCGCCACCCCCGCCTACCTGGAATCCGTGCTGGCGATGGACCGGGAGCGCGGCACCCAGAACACGCGCCAGGTGGTCACCGCGCTCAGCGGCCTCGCGCTCGCCATGCTGGCCGCCGACGGGCGCGCCGAGCCGGAGGAGGACTCCGTCTTCACGACGCACCTTGGCCACCTGCGCGCGCTGGCTGAATAGCGTCCGCACGCCCAGAGAATACCTGCGATGATCCCTGCTGCGTCCGGTGGGCTGGCGATAGGGTTCGTGGTGCTCGCGGTGGCGCTGGCGGCGGCGTTCGTCGCGGCGGTGGGGCGAGTGGAGGAACGGCGGTGGGCACTGCTCGCGGTGTGCGGGGCGGCGGCGTGGCTGGGCACGACCGGTGTAGCCGCGGCGGCAGGACGGCTCTCGTTCGAGACGCGCCCGCCCACGATGCCGCTGCTTGTGCTGGCGGCGTGGGTGGTCGCGCTCTGGCTGGGATTGGGCCCGCTCGGCAAGCGCCTCGCGGAGGGAATTCCGCTCGCCGTACTCGTGGGCGTGCAGGGATTTCGGCTGCCCCTGGAACTGCTGATGCACCGCGCGTACACGGAGGGCGTGATGCCCAGGCAGATGAGCTACGAGGGGCTGAACTGGGACATCCTCACCGGGGCGAGCGCCCTGGTCGTCGCCGCGCTGCTCGCCGCCGGGCGGATGCCGCTGTGGGGCGTACGCCTGTGGAATTTCGCCGGTGCGGCGCTCCTCCTGAACATCCTCACCATCGCGCTGCTCAGCGTTCCCAACATCGGCTTCTTCGATGCGCCGAACGTGTGGATCACCTTCTTCCCGTTCGTGTGGCTCCCCACCGTGATGGTGGTGTCGGCCATCGCCGGCCACATCATCATCTTCCGCCGGCTGCGCGTGGAGGCACAGAGATGAATGCGTCTCTGTGCCTCCGTTTGTCTCTGTGAGCCCAGCCGTTACTTCACGAACAGCATGTCGCGGTACGTGGGCAGCGGCCACATGTCGTCGGGGACGATTTTTTCCAGACGGTCCACGGCGGAGCGCACGGCGAGCATCGCGGGGACGATGTTGTCGCGCATGTGGTAGGCCTTGGAGTGCACGTCGTCGCCGCCCAGATCGGCGTTGTGGGTGCGCAGGGTGTCCAGGGCGTCGCGCAGCTCGTCGATCAGGCCGTTCAGCTCCCGCAGCGTGGAGTGCAGGCCGCGCGCGTCGAGCTTGATGTCGGCGGCGCGCTCGGCGGCGGCGAGCAGGTCGTTCATGTAGCGGAACGCCGCCGGCAGGATCATCGTGGCCGCCACGTCCGCGGTGGTCTCGCCCTCGATGTTGATCGTCTTGAAGTAGGTCTCCAGCGCGATCTCGTGGCGCGACTCCAGCTCGCGGGCCGAGAGGACGCCATACTTCTGGAAGAGCGCCGTGTTCTTGTCGCTCACCATCGTCTCCAGCGCGTCCAGCGTGGTGCGCAGGTTTAGGAGGCCGCGCCGCTCCGCCTCCACCTGCCAGTCGTCGCTGTAGCCGTCGCCGTTGAAGATGATGCGCTTCACGCGGCGGATCTCCGACGCGATCAGCTGCTGCAGGGCGTCCTCGAAGGAAGTCCCCTTCTCCACCTCTGCCTCCAGGGCGGCGCACAGCTCGTCGACCGATTCGGCCATGACGGTGTTGAGCACCGTGGCCGGCCACGAGACGGACTGAGAGGCGCCCAGCGCGCGGAACTCGAACTTGTTGCCCGTGAAGGCAAAGGGCGAGGTGCGGTTGCGGTCGCCCGCGTGCTGCGGGATGTGCGGCAGCACGTGCGTCCCCAACCCCATCAGCCCGCCCTGCTTGCTGGACGTGGCCGTGCCGCTCTGCTCGATCTGCTCGAACACGTCCGCCAGCTGGGTGCCCAGGAAGACGGAGATGATGGCGGGCGGCGCCTCGTTGGCCCCCAGCCGGTGGTCGTTGCCGGCGAAGGCCACGGCCGAGCGCAGCAGGTCCTGGTGCCGCTCCACCGCGCGCAGCACGGCGGTGCAGAAGAAGAGGAACTGCATGTTCTGGTGCGGCGTGTCGCCCGGCTCCAGCAGGTTGGCGTTCTCGGTGCCCAGCGACCAGTTGAGGTGCTTGCCGCTCCCGTTGACGCCGGCGAAGGGCTTCTCGTGGAGGAGGCAGGCCATCCCGTACTTCCGGGCCACCTTGCGCAGCGTGATCATCACCAGCTGCTGGTGGTCGGCCGCCAGGTTGGCGTTCTCGTAGATGGGCGCCATCTCGAACTGCCCCGGCGCCACCTCGTTGTGTCGCGTGCGCTGCGGCACGCCCAGCTTGTACAGCTCGCGCTCCACCTCGGTCATGAAGGCAAGGACGCGGTCGGGGATCGAGCCGAAGTAGTGGTCCTCCAGCTCCTGCCCGCGCGGCGGCTTGGCGCCGAACAGCGTGCGTCCGGTGGTCACCAGGTCGGGGCGGCGATAAAAGAACTCCTGGTCGATCAGAAAGAATTCCTGCTCCGGCCCGCAGGTGGCCACCACCCGCTCCGCCGTGTCGCCAAAGAGCGCAAGCGCGCGGCGGGTCTGCGTCTCCAGCGCGGCGATGGAGCGCAGGAGGGGGATCTTGACGTCCAGCGCGTCGCCCGTCCACGACGCGAACGCCGTGGGGATGGACAGGTAGCAGCCGGCCGGTGTGTCCACGATGAACGCCGGCGAGGTGGGGTCCCACGCCGTGTAGCCGCGGGCCTCGAAGGTGGCGCGCAGCCCGCCCGAGGGGAACGATGAGGCGTCCGGCTCGCCCTGGATCAGCTCCTTGCCGCTGAACTCGGCGACGGCGCCCCCGCCCACGTTGGGGGTGATGAAGGAGTCGTGCTTCTCGGCGGTGGAACCGGTGAGCGGCTGGAACCAGTGCGTGAAGTGCGACGCGCCGCGCTCGGTGGCCCACTCTTTCATGGCGAGCGCCACCGCGTCGGCCACGCTGGCGTCCAGCGCCTCGCCGCGGTCCACGGTGTTCATCAGCGCCTTGAACACCTGCTTGGGGAGGCGCGCGCGCATCTCCGCCAGGCCAAAGGTGTTCTTGCCAAAGATTCCTTCGATGTCCATGGGGCCGCGTGCGGCGCCATCTCCGTTCCGGCTCTCGTCTGCTTCCCAGGTGGCGGCTGCCAGGGTGTCGAAGCGGGCGGCGGTCTTGGGCATGGGAGCTCCTTCCTCTGCTCGGGTTGTGGGGGCGTCGTGGTCTTGCTACCGCTCCGCCTGCACGCGCGGCCGGAGGCCGAGCACAGCGGTTTCCTTGATGGTCGAAAGGACGATGCTGGTGTTCGTCCACTGCACGCCCGGCCAGCTCTGGATCTCGGCGAGGAGCCCCTCCAGCCCGGAGGTGGTGTCGGTGCGCACCTTGAGCAGGTGCGAGCCCTGGCCGGTGATCGAGTGGCACTCCAGCACTTCGGGGTGCGCCAGCACGCGCGCCCTGAACTCCTCGTAATAGCTGGACCCCGCGATCCCCACCGCCAGGAAGGCGGTGACGTCGCGCCCCAGCAGCTTGGGATCGAGCACGGCGGCGAAGCGGCGGATGATCCCGCGCTCCTCCAGCTTCCGCAGCCGCTCCCCCACCGCCGGCGACGAGAGCCCCACCGCCACCGCGAGGTCGTGCTGCGAAGTCCTCCCGTTCTCCTGCAGCATCTCCAGGAGCCGGGTATCCACGTCGTCGAGGCGAGGCTGGCCGTTCACTTAACTTTCTTAAGTCTGGTGAGCGATGTGCAGAACTTTCGCAAATGATAAGGCGGCGGCGCTGCGGATGCAAGAGGTATGCGTCACGAATCTTTGTAACGGTAAAAGGGCCGGCCGTCGTATGACGGTCGGCCCTCACCCCCGCTCGTTCCTCGCGTTTGGATGCCTCGTAGGGGCGCGATTCATCGCGCCCTCCCTCGCCCCCGCCGCGACCTCCGCACCCCGCATCAATGCCGTATGGGCAGACCTGCGTGTCTACCCGCCCCTGCATCCGTCCCGACCTCTGCCTCGTGCACCGCTTCCGTACGGGCCGCCCCACGTGGCTGCCCGTGTCCTGCGCGGCATCGCTGGCCGCCGTCACATCCGCATCAACCCGCCACGTCGAACCCCATCACCACGTCCGAAAAGGTGGCGGCGTACACGGAGCGCTCGCCCGCCGCCGGGGAGGCGAGAAAATGGCCCGCCGGAAAGCGGTGCTGCGCGACCAGCTTCCCATCCTCCACCGCGAGGAGGTGCAGCGTGCCGTTCACGGAGCCGATCGCCACGCGACCGTCGCTGACGGCGGGAGAGGAGTCGTAGATCTCGCCGCCCGTCTCCGCCATCCACAGCTCACGGCCGTCGGTGGCGGAGACGCAGCGCACCTGCCCCTTGTCGCCAAGGCAGCCAACGTAAATGCGGTCGCCGACCAGGGTGGGCGAGGAGTAGCCGAACTTGTCTCCGGGCGCGGTAGCCTGCCAGAGTGGGGCGCCGGTGGCGGCATCGAAGGCGTGCAGCACGTTGTCGTTGGACGGCACGTACACCCGCCCTCCCCCCACCGCCGGCCCGCCGATGGCCGGCGAGTACGCGAACGACTTGTCCGTGCACTGCCGCCGCCACACCTCGCGCCCCGTGGCCACCTCCAGCGCGTACAGGTTGCGGTCCCACGCGCCGACGTAGAAGCGCTCGCCGTCCGTTGCGGCGGGGCTCTGCGCGAACGCCGTGTCGCCCGCCGGGAGGGCGAAGCGCCAGCGAACGGCACCGGTGCGCGCATCCAGCCCGTACACCGTCCCGTCGCCCGAGGCGATGGCGGCGATCCCCCCCGCCACGGCCGCCGATGCGTACACCGGCCCGCCCGTAGCGTGTTTCCACAGACGACGCCCGGTGCGCGCATCGAAGGCGTACACCCCGCCATCCGCGCTCCCCACGATCACCCGCCCCGCATCCACCGTGGGCGACGAGTGGCAGTACCCCTCCGTGCGCGCCGACCAGAGCTGCGTCCCATCGCTGGCGCGGAGTGCGGTGATGGAGCCGTCCATCGCGCTGGCGAAGAGCACACCATCCGCCAGCCGCAGGTGCGACATGACGCCGCCGGTGAGGCGCCGCTCCCAGCGCGGGCGGAGCACTGCATCCGTGCCCGTCACGCGCAGGGGGAAGGCGCGCTGCGCACCTCCCGCGCCGGCGCGCAGCGATAGGAGGTGCGCACCCGGCCGCAGCCCCGCCGTTGGCGCTCCGGCGAGCGGGAGCGGAGCCCATGCGCCCTCGTTCCAGCGGAACTCGCGCGCGCCCTCCGCCCGCGTGGGAACCGCCGCGCCCGCGCCCACCAGCGACACGCCCACGGCCCATAGCGGGCGCGCGTCGCGGCGGGGGGCGAGCGGCACCGTCAGGAGCGGACGAAGCTCGGGCCTCTGCGTCGTGCGACGGGAGAGGCGCACCTCGCCCGCGTTCCAGTCGACGTCCACGCGCTGGTACGAGCCCTGGTACAGCCCCTTGTTCATCGTCCCGGCGACGCCGTTCCAGTGCCAGAGGAGGTCCTGGTGGCCGTGGCCGTTGAAGACGAGCTTCACGTTGTACGGCTCCAGCACGCGCAGGAGCTCGTTCTCGTTGTCCACCATCACACGGTCGCGCCCCACCCAGTGGTGGGTGAAGACGAAGACCGGCGTCTCGCGCCCCACCCTGCGCAGCTCGCGCTCCACCCAGCGGAGCTGCCCGCTCTCGAAGTGCCCCCAGTGCGAAAGGGGCACCGAGCTGTCCAGGAGGACGAAGCGGCACCCCTTGTGGGCGAACGAGCGGAACGGCTCGCCGCAGTACTTCGCGAATATCTGCGGCCCCAGCGGCGACCAGCGCACGTCGTGGTTGCCGGGGATGTGGTGCACGGGAAAGCTCATCCCGGCCAGCACGCGCGCGTACCCATCGTACTCGCCGCGCCACCCGTAATCGGTCACGTCCCCGCCGTTGACCGCGAAGTCAGGGCGGATGCCGCTCGCGATCTCCTCCATCATCGCCCTGCACTCCCGCTCGTTGCGCCCCAGCGCCAGGTGCGTGTCCGAGAAGAACGCGAACGAAAAGGCGCGCGGCGGCATCGCGAACGACGCCCCCGGCGTGAGCGCGGCTGCGATGCCGGCCTTCAGAAAGTCGCGGCGGGTGAGGATCAAGGGGCTGCGGGGGTTGGGATTGTGTGCAGGGGGCCGTCGGGCGAGTGAACTCGCTGCAACAACAGCACAAAGTCCGCCTGCGCGGACTCCGGGTCTGATGCCGGTGTGGTCGAGTCGGCTTCAGCCGCCTTCCCGTGGTTCCAGCCGGGGGCTTCAGCCCCCGGCACCGCCGGGTTCAGACCAAACCAGCCTCACCCCGACGCCTCAGCTCCCCCCGCGCCTCGTGATGATCTCGATGGCGCCGTTCGGGTGCCCGTCGCCGAAGCGCTGCTGGGCGCCGGAGGCGGTGTAGTGGCGGATCATCTCGACGTCGTCCACCGGGATCGAGCGGAGCGACTCGACCGTGCCGAGGCGCTGGCCGTCCAGGTAGGCCAGCACGTCGTCCGGGCCGGAGTACGACACCCGCGCGCGGCGCAGCGTGGAGGTGTTGCTGCGCTTGCGGAGCCACTCGGGCCGCAGCGCCTGCACCAGCTCCAGCGCGTTGGCGCGGCGCGAGGAGCGGATCTCGTCGGCGGTGATCTTGGTGCCATCGCGGGCGGCAAGGGAGCCCCCGCCGGACTGCGACGCGGAGATGCACGCCGCGGACGCCAGCAGCAGGGCGAGCGTGGCCGCGCGGAGGGGGAGGCGCATACCGGACTCCGGGATGGGGTGCGGAAGGCCGGGCGAGGCACCCGGCCGGCGGGACGACGTTCGCAATACTCACCCGCGCCCGCACGGGACGCAAGGACCTCAGGGGGCGTAGCGGCCCGCCTCCACCACCTCGCGCACGCGGGCCAGGTCGCCGCCGTACGTGCCCAGCGCCAGCATCAGCTCGATGCGCGACTGCTGGCCCGTCATGTGGTCCGCGAAGATGGCGCCCATCTCCCGCAGCTCGTGACCGCCGCCGGGGTAGGCGTAGGTGTCCAGCACCCGCCCCCGCGCAGAGCGCGACGCCACCACCACCGGCCGCCCCGCCTCCACCCAGCGGCGCACGCCGGGGACCACCGCGGGCGGCACGTTCCCCCGCCCCATCGCCTCCAGCACGATCCCGTGGGCGCCGCTGTCCAGCGACGCCTCCACCAGCCGCGAGTCCATCCCGGCCACCACCTTCACCAGGTCCACCAGGGTGACGGGCGACTCGGGCTCCAGCGGCGGCTTGCGGCGGCTCTCACGGTAGAAGAGGACGCGCCCCTTGTCCGTGATCCCCAGCGGACCCCAGTTGGGCGAGCGAAAGGTGCCCGCCGCCTCGGTGTGCGTCTTCACCACCTCGGCACCCTGCACGATCTCCTCGTCCATCACCACCATGGTGCCGCGCCCGCGCGCCTCGGGGCTGGCGGCCACCTCCACCGCGCTCATCAGGTTGGCGGGGCCGTCCCACGAGAGCTCGCTGGAGTTCCTCATCGCACCCGTGATGACCACCGGGACCGCGGCCGGCATGGAGCGGTCGAGGAGGTACGCCGTTTCCTCGATGGTGTCCGTTCCGTGCATCACCACCACGCCGTCCACCCCGCCCTCCGCGATGGCGTTCAGGATGGCGCGCCGCAGCTCCCACATCCGATCGATGGTCATGTGCGGCCCAGGGTAGCGCCCGAACTCGCGCACCTCCAGCCGCGCTACCTGGTCCACGCCCGGGACGGCCTCCAGGATCTCCGCGCCGGTGAGCCGCGGAATGGCGCCGCCGCTCTCCGCGTCGATCTTCATGGAGATGGTGCCGCCCGTGGCGATCAGCACCACCCTCGGGAGTGCGTCAGCCACAGAGCACGCTCCCGCCGTTCACGTTCAGGATCTCGCCCGTCAGGTGACGGGCCAGCGGGGAGCAGAGGAAGAGGATCGGCCCCGCGACGTCTTCGGCCGACGCAATGCGGCGCAGGGGGATGGCGGCCTCGATGCGCGCGCGCCCCTCTCCCGCCATCGGCCCCGCGACCATCTCCGTGTCGATCCACCCGGGCGCCACGCAGTTGACGGTGACGTTGCGCGGGCCGAGCTCCACCGCCACGGACTTGGTGAGGGAGATGACGGCGCCCTTGCTTGCCGCGTAGTCCGCGTGCCCCGCCTCGCCGCGCTGCCCGGCGGTGGAGGCCACCAGCACGATGCGCCCGCCATCCCCAATGCGCGCCGCGGCAAGGCGCACGCAGTGGAAGATGGAGTCGAGGTTGGCGCGCATCGTCCGCGCCCATTGCTCCTCCGCCATCTCCGCGATGGGCACGTCGTCCGGCGGCCACACCCCCGCGTTGCCGACGAAGATGTCCACCCCGCCGAGCTCTTTCTCGCACCGGTCGAAGAGGAGCCGCGCCCCCTCCGCCATCCCCACGTCCGCCGCCGCGGCGAAGGCGCGCACGCCCAGCGCGCGCAGCTCGGCCACCACCGCTTCCGCCTCGCCGGCGCGGCTCAGGTAGCCGATCCCCACGTCGGCGCCGGCGCGGGCCAGGAGGAGCGCCGTCGCCTTCCCCACGCCGCGCGAGCCGCCGGTGACCAGGGCGCGCCGCCCGCGCAGGTCGATGCTCAGGCCGGCGTCCATTTGCCCCCCAGCTCCTCGGCGTGGTGCCGCTCCGTGTCCAGGATCTCGCGGAGCAACGCGTCGGTCTTTGGATCGAGGGATTCGGACAGCAGCGCCTCGTAGCGAAGCACCTCCGCTTCCTCGCGGAGGCGCGCGGCGGGCTCCCAGCCGTCCATCCCCACCAGATCGCCCTTCATCTCGCCCAGCTCCACGAGCGGTGCGCCCATCTCCATCAGCCGCACCGAAAGCCGCGAGAGGTGGTGCTGCTCGTCCGCGTGCAGGTCGTTGTAGCGCTCGGCAAGCGCCGCGGCACCGCGCTCCTCCGCCTCCGCGGCGAGGGCACGGTAGAAGAGCGCCTGCGCCTTCTCGGCGGCGCGGGCCTGCGCCAGCAGCTTCAGGATGTCGGGCATTGGAGTACGGTTCGGGTGCGGTGCCGGGCGGCGAAACGTATCGCCGCCGCACCCCGGGTGCCAGAACGCTACGACTTCGCCGCGCCGGGCGACGGGCACTCCCGCCGCGCCGCCTTGAAGAAGCCGACCAGCGTCCCCGCCGCGTTCGGCACCCGCCCCACCCGCCCGTCCGGATGGATCGTCGGCATCACGTCGGTGGTGACGGTTTCCGCCTCGTAGCGTCCGGACACCACCCCGTCGCGCACGGCGTCGATGGTGAGCTTGCCGCCCCGCACGTGTATCGCGAGGCGTTCGGCGTCGGGGTCCGGATAGCCGCTCAGGGCCGCGTCCACCTTGAAGCCGCCCGGCTGCGGCTCCATCCCGAGCAGCCAGGCGCCCGGCGAGATGGAGCCGGGCGCCCCGGCGAAGGAGATCGCCGATCTGCGCCGTTCGTCCTCCATCGTCAGCAGGACGCCGCCGGGACTCTCGCAGTACCAGGAGGTCCCGCTGAGCGGCCCTTCGATGGTGCCGCCCACGCGCCCGTTGAAGTCGCCGCTCTCCTCGCCGCACCCGGCCAGCACCAGCGCCGCGGCGGCCAGCACGCGCGCCCTCACCCGCATTTCTCCACCCATGCCACCTCGGGCATGCGCCCGGCGCGATAGCTGGTCACGGCCTTCCCATCCGTCTCGAAGATGATGCGGAATCCGCTGTCCGCGGGGGTCACCACCAAGTAGTGCCCGTCGGTGTACTTGTGCGGCTCCTGTCTCACGCGCCCCGCGTAGATCTGCCGGATGCGCGTTTCGGGGTCGCCGATACGCGCGCCCTCCAGCGTCGCCACCCTTCCGGAGTCAACGTCGATGCGCGCCACCTCGCCCTTGATGGCCAGCACCCCGACCCCGGCGGGCAGGCGGCCGGACCTCACGTACGCGCACGCCTGTGTGGCGCCCGGCGCGTCCGCGAGCGTCACGTTGAGCCCCAGCGCATCCCGCGCATTCGACCCCACCTTCACCGACCCGATCCCCCGCGGCGTGACGGACCACGCCGTGTCCGCGCGGGAGAACTTGCTCGCGCTCGCGGGCGGCTCGACGCTGAGGATCGGCGATTCGCCGGCCCCCGGCTTCGGCTCCTCCTTCGCGCCGCCTCCGCACGCCGCCAGCGCGAGGCACCCGCACACGATCCACCGGTTCATCGCCATCCACTCCCTCCCGAGGTATGCTGGTGGCTCACCTGTGGCTCTTCCCTTGAGGGCGAGTGAACTCGCGGCAACAACCGCACAAAGTCCGCCTGCGCGGACTCCGGGTCCAATCCCGCGTTTCTCGAGCCCACTTCAGTGGGCTTCCCGTCGTTCCAGCCGGGGGCTTCAGCCCCCGGTTTTCGGCGCCCGGCGTTCATCCCCCGGTGTTCACCCCTCCGCCAGCACCCCGATCCTCCCCGCTCCGCCCCACGCCTCCGCGAACTCGCCCATCCCGTCCGCATCCATCTCGGCGCGGGCCTCGAGGGCGTGGGTGAGGAGCGCGTCCGCAGCCAGGAGCGGGAGCGCATCCTCCCGCCCCCCCGTGCCGCGCAGGACCTGCTCGTACAGCGACATCGCCCCCGCCGCGAGCGCCTCCGGCACCTCTCCATCCTCTGGAAGCGCCGCGACCATCCGCTCCAGCAGGGCCGGGGGCGCGTCGGCGAGGCGGGCGCGCAGCCAGTCCGCGGCGGCGCTCACGCTCCGGCCAGCATCGGACGGACGATCTCCGGGACGCGCTCCAATGCCTCGGGCACGCGTTCCGGCTGCGTTACGCCGGCCTGCGCCATGTGCGGCTTGCCGCCGCCCTTGCCCCCCGCCAGCGCCGCCACCTCGCGCACCACCCGGTCCGCGCGCACGCCGCGGGTCACCATGTCGTCGGTGGAGACGGCAAAGATCGTGGTGCGGTCGCCGAGAGCGGCGGCGAGCACCGCCACGCCGCTCCCCAGCCGCTCGCGAAGCTGGTCGCCCAGCGCGCGCAGCTCGTCCGCGTCCGCCACGTCCACGGTGGAGGCGATCACGCGCGCGCCATCCACCTGGTGCGCGGACTCCAGGAGGCGGCCGATGACGTCCGCGCCGCCCTGGGTGCGCGCCTTCTCCAGCGCGCGCTGGAGCTCGCGCTGCTCCCCGAGCACCTGCTGGATCCGCGGGAGGAGGTTCTCCTCGCGGGTCTTCAGAAGGGCGGCCAGCTCGCGCAGCGTCGCCTCGTCGCGGCGGACGCGCTCGAACGCCTGCGGCCCGGTGACGGCCTCGATGCGCCGCACGCCAGCGGCCACCCCGCTCTCCGACACGATGCGAAAGAGCCCGATCTGTCCCGTGCTGCGCACGTGCGTGCCGCCGCACAGCTCCATCGACACGCCGGGGATGTCCACCACGCGCACCACGTCGCCGTACTTCTCGGAGAAGAGCGCCATCGCGCCGAGGCCGATCGCGTCCTGGTACCCCATCTCGCGCGGCTCCACCGGCGTGTTCGCCCAGATCGCGCGGTTGACGCGCCCCTCCACGTCGCTGATCTCGGCCGGCGTCATCGGCCCGCTGTGCGAGAAGTCGAAGCGCAGCCGCTCCGGCGCCACCAGCGAGCCCATCTGGTGCACGTGCTCGCCCAGCACGGCGCGCAGGGCGGCGTGCAGGAGGTGCGTGGCGGTGTGGTTGCGCTCCGTGTCACGGCGCGGCGGCTCCTCCACCTCCGCGCGCACCAGCCCCGGCGCGAAGTCACCCTCCACCGGCCCGACGACGGCGACGCGCCCGCTCACCTTCCTCACCTCGTCCACCTTCATCGACCACCCGTCGCCGCGCACGTGCCCCGCATCGGCGACCTGGCCGCCGCTCTCGGCGTAGAACGGGTTCTCGCGGAGCTGCAGCGCCACGCGCCCGTCCTCCATCCGCCGGAAGGCGAGGATGTCCGTGTCCAGCGAGACGGCGCGGTAGGCGGCGTAGTCCTGCTCCGCGCCGGCCGCATCGCCCACCGCCTCCCATCCGTCCGCGAGCGCGTCCGCGCCCACGCCGATGCCGGAAGCCGCGCGGTCCTCGCGCGAGCGGCGGCGCTGCGCCTCCAGCTCGTTCTCGAACCCTTCCATGTCCACCGAGTAGCCGCGCTCGGCGGCCATCAGCTCGGTGAGGTCGGGTGGAAAGCCAAAGGTGTCGTACAGGCGGAAGGTGTCCGCGCCGCTCACCGTGCCGCTCCCGCCGGCGGGGGCGAGCTCGTCGAAGCGCCTCATCCCGGCATCAACGGTGGCGAGGAAGCGCTCCTCCTCCGCCCGCGTGTTGCGCAGGATGTACTCCCGGCGCGCGTTCAGCTCCGGGAACACGCCGCCCATGCGGTCGATCACCGCCTCCACCACGTGCACCAGCGTCGGCTCGCGGCGGCCGAGGAGGTAGGCGTGTCGGACGGCGCGGCGCAGGATGCGGCGCAGCACGTAGCCGCGCCCCTCGTTGGACGGAAAGACGCCGTCCGCCAGGAGGAAGGCCGTGGCGCGCCCGTGATCGGCCAGCACGCGGTACGACACGCCCTGCGGAGTGTCGTACTCGTACGGCACCCCCACCGTCGCCACCGCGCGGTCGATGATGTCGGTGAAGAGGTCGGTCAGGTAGTTCGCCTTCACCCCCTGAAGTACGGAGGCGAGGCGCTCCAGCCCCATCCCCGTGTCGATGGACGGAGCGGGGAGCGGGTTGAGGTTGCCGTCCGCGTCGCGGTCATATTGCATGAAGACGAGGTTCCAGATCTCCAGGAACTGCCCCTCCTCGCCCAGCTCCTCGAACTGCTCTTTCGACACCTCGGTCCCGCGCTCCCCCTCGGGACGCAGGTCGAAGTGGATCTCGCTGCACGGGCCGCAGGGGCCGGTGTCGGCCATCTGCCAGAAGTTGTCCTTGTCGCCCAGCCGGAAGATGCGCTCCGGCTTCACCCCGGCGATCTCCAGCCACAGCTTCTCGGCCTCGTCGTCGGTGTAGTGCACCGTCACCCAGAGCCGCTCCTTTGGGATGCCGTACTCCTCCGTCAGCAGCTCCCACGCGAAGCGGATGGCGTCGCGCTTGAAGTAGTCGCCGAACGAGAAGTTGCCCAGCATCTCGAAGAAGGTGTGGTGCCGCGCGGTGACGCCCACCTGCTCCAGGTCGTTGTGCTTGCCGCCCGCGCGCACGCACTTCTGCGAGGTGGACGCCCGCGTGTACCCTGGGTTCTCCGCCCCCAGGAACACCTTTTTGAACGGCACCATCCCCGCATTCGTGAACAGCAGCGTGGGATCATCCCCCGGCACCAGCGACGCCGACGGCCGGACTGTGTGCCCCTGCCGGGCGAAATAGTCGAGGAACCGGGTGCGGATCTCGTCGGAGCGCATGTATGAAGACCGGGATAGGGATCGATCGGAGCGAACGCGCAACTTAACGCACGGCAGGGGCGCGGTTCAAGGCGCGCCGGGCGGATCCCGCCATCACGTTGCGAGGCGAGCCTTGATCGCGGCCTCCAGAACCGGATACGCATCACGCGCCACCCGCACGACATCAAGGACCTCGTGCCGGCCGATCGCGCGTGCCGATAGGGGTTTGCGGGGCGGCTAACGATGATGGACCGCGAATGGGGTGAGCTGGGTCGTTGAACCGATTGCTTCCGCGACGGCACGGTCGAGTCTCGCAACCTGCTGCACCAGCCGTGCGATGCTGTGCTGTTCTTCCGGTTCGACACCGTACGTGATCAGCAGAGCCTTCAGCAGCTTCTCGATCGCCTGTTGTGCATGGAATCCCATCGGACTCGCTGGCAAGCCAGCATCCGCTACACCTGCTTCTACCCCAGTCGTCACTCGCGGACGCAACGTATGATCGTGCTAACGCTGCGCGCAGCTCATGGCTGCTCATACAGCAACACGCCGCGCGTGGACGCAGGATACGCCAGCGTGCCGGGTACGGAGACGGACGCATTGTACTCGGTCTCGCCGAAAACCTGCACGTCCACGGGCCAGGGAAAGTCGTTGAACAGGTCAGAAAGGCGCAGGCTGTCCGCCACCCAATCGTCCACCGGATCCCGGACGACCACGAGGATGTCGAAATCGCTCGTCCGACGCGGACGCCCGCTCACGCGCGACCCGTGGAACAGGACCCGCGCGACACGGTCTCTTTCCGCCTCGAGAACCCGCTCGCAGATCTGCCGCGCCGAGCGCAGATCCTCCTCCGAGCATCGGATGGTTGCTTCCACTGAGTCCCTCCCGCTGTGCCGCCCGCATATGCCCTGAACCATTTTACCGCCGCAACCCGCCGCCGTTCAACCCCGCACCACGTCTCCGCCACCCGCGACACACGCCGCGCGACACGAGGCACAGAAGAAACGGCGAGAACTTCGAAGTGAGTTCTCGCCGTTCGCCCGGGGTTCGCACGTTACGCGAGCCTCTCGGAACGCACAGTAGATCCTTCGCTCCGCGCCCGAGATTGGAGACGAGGCAAGGGCGGAGCGGTGCGCCACTCAGGATGACAAAAAACGGGGACTTAGTCGGGCGCCGCGTTACTCGAGCCGGCTTCAGCCGCCTTCCCGTCGTTCCAGCCGGGGGCTTCAGCCCCCGGTGCTCGCGGCGCCGAACCGGCCCACCCGCACCACCCCCGCCCCCACAGCCCGCGAAGGCAGGCTTCCCGCGGTTGTTGCAGCGGTTTCAACCGCCGGGGCCAGGCACCGCCACCGGCTCCCCCACCGGCACCGGATGGTACAGCCGCACGCACTTCACGCGGCGCTCCTCCACCTCTTCCACGCGCAGCTCCCACTCGCCCTCCGCGCCAGGCACGGCCACGATGTCGCCCTCCACCGGCACGCGGCCGAGGGTGCCGAACACGTAGCCGCCCAGCGTGTCGAAGTCGTCCACGGGGAGGTGCAGGAGGAAGCGGTCGTTCACCTCGGAGAGCGAGACGGCGCCATCGATCAGGGTGTCGCCCTCGGGGGTGTGCTCGAACTCGGGCTCGGCCACGTCGAACTCGTCGTTGATCTCGCCGACGATCTCCTCCAGGATGTCCTCCATCGTCACCAGCCCATAGGTGCCGCCGAACTCGTCCAGCACGATGGCCAGGTGCACGCTCTGCTGGCGCAGCTCGGCCAGGATGTCGCTCACCGGCTTGGTCTCGGGGACGAAGTACGGGGGGCGCATCACGGCGCGCATCTCGAACCCGGCGCGCCGCTCGGCGTCGCGCAGCAGGGGGAACAGGTCCTTGATGAGCACCACGCCCACGATGGTGTCGATCGTCCCCTGGAAGACGGGGAGGCGCGAGTGGCCCTCCTCGAAGAAGACGTCCAGCATCTCCTCGAAGGAGGCGTCCACCGGGATGGCGGCCATGGCCGTGCGCGGCGTCATCACCTCGCGCGCCACCGTGTCCGAGAAGCCGAAGACGCCGCGGATCATTTCGCGCTCATCCTCTTCGATCTCGGCGGGGTCGGCACCGGCGGCCACCAGCATGCGCAGCTCCTCGTCCGGCTCGGTAAGGTGCGCGAAGCCCGCGCCACCCAGCCCGAACGGCCGCAGCGCCAGCCGCACGCACAGCTCCAGCGGCTTGAGCACGGGCCAGAACACCACCCACAGCGCGCGCAGCACGGGAAAGCCCAGCACCGCCGCCACCGATTCGGCGCGGTGCACGGCCACCAGCTTGGGGATCTGCTGCCCCAGCGTGGCGTGCAGCACCACGACCACCGCGATGGCGATGATGTCCGAGGCCGCGGCCGTCGAGCCCAGGATGGGGAGCGCGCGCGCGGGCCCCAGCAACGGCACGAGGTACACGCGCGAAGCCGCGAGGGCGTAAGTGCCCAGGAGGATGGATACGAGGCTGCGGCCGACCTGGCCGGCGAAGAGCAGCTCCTCCAGTTGGCCGAGCGCCGGAAGGACGCGGGCCGCGCGGGTGTCGCCCTGGCGGACGTGCTGCTCGATTCGGGTGCGGCGAACGGCGAGAAGGGCGAACTCGGCTGCCACCAGGAAGGCGTTGACCAGCACGAGGCCCAGCACTGCGAGGATGCTTAGACTGCCAGGTTCAGGATCCATGCGAGGTGTACGTAGGAAGGGAGCCCGGCCCACCCAGGCTCCCCGAATCGCGCGGAGCGGCCGGCGCGCCGAACCCTCTCGGCACTATCCCGGCCCCTCCGTGCGGCCGCCGCGTCAGGCCGCGGCGGTCTCGGTCTCGGCTTCGGCTTCCGCCTCGAAGCTGCCGGCTTCGGCTTCCGCTTCGGCCTCGACGGGCGAGTTGGCGATCACCGGGCGGCAGAAGCGCAGCCCGATCCCAGCCAGCTCGTCCAGCTCTTCGCGGGTCAGCGCCGGATAGCGCTCGCCCATGAAGTCCACCGTATCCTTCATCCACTCCTCCTGCTGCTCAGCTTCGGCGCGAAGCACGCCGCAGCGGTGGATGTGGCTGAACAGCTCGTTCCGAGCCTCTTCCAGCGCCGAGGGCGCGGAGGAACGCTGCGGCTTCCGATCACGATCGCGGTTTCTGCTCAAAAGGCCTCCAAGTCGCGAAAAAAGAACCCCTCGCGCGGAGGGGAGAGTGGTGCGTTGCAAATGTATGGTAATCTAACGCTTTCCCGGCGTTTTGGAAACTCCGGGGTCCATCCTTTGCTACCCCGGCTCCGCTCGGAGGTTGCGGCCTCGCGGGGGGAACGTCTGGCGGAGGGTGATGATGGCGCGCGGGGGGATCGAGCGGGGCCCCGTTCGGGAGCGGTGGAGGTGGCCGGTGGCGCGTGCGTGGTGGCACACGCTCGGCCTGCGCGCGTCGTCCGCGGACGTGGGCCCGTACCGCGTGCACTGGGTGGAGGCGGGCGACCCCGCGGCCGAGACGCTGGTGCTGATCCACGGCCTCAGCGGATCGTCGCGCTGGTGGCAGCGCAACATCCCCGCGCTTGCGGCGCGCTACCGCGTGGTGGTGCCGGACCTGATCGGCTTCGGGCGCAGCCGCTGCCCCGGGCCCCTCCCCGCCATGCCGGACGTCGCCTCCGTCTTCGCGAAGTGGATGGACGCCGCCGGGACAGGCCCCGTGCACCTGGTGGGGCACTCGATGGGTGGCCACCTGGCCGTTCACGTGGCCGCGCGCCACCCGGAGCGCATCTGCCGGCTGGTGCTGGCCGATGCCGCCGGGCTCCCGCGGCCCGTCACCATCAGCTCGGTGGTGCGCTTCGTCTATGAGCTCGCCCCGCCCAAGCAGTGGGGCGACCCGGCCTTCCTCCCCGTCATCTGGGGCGACGCGCTCTCCGCCGGCCCGCTCGCCGTGGCGCAGGGGCTCCGCAACATCCTGCGCGACGACGTGCGCCCCCTGCTCCCCGTGCTGACCCAGCCCACGCTGGTGATCTGGGGCGCGGGCGACGCCGTTATCCCGGTGGAGAACGCGCACGTCTTCCGCGCCACCATCCCCGGCGCGCGGCTGGCGGTGATCCCCCACGCCTTCCACAACCCCATGGTGGACCAGCCGGACGCCTTCAACCGGCTGGTGCTCGACTTCCTCGCGGGCGAGCAGGTGGGGGAGTGACGCGTCCCGGCGAGGCGCTGGGCCGCGCCGCGGCGGAGTGGATCGTGACGCGGCGGGTGGAGGTGAACGGGATCGAGGTGCGCTACCGAGAGGCGGGGAGCGGGCCCGCGCTGGTCCTGGTCCACGGCCTCGGCTGCTCGGCGGACTACTGGGTGCGCAACGGCCCGCCGCTCGCCGCCGCCGGACTGCGCGTCCTCGCCCCCGACCTCCCCGGCTTCGGCCGCACCGAGGGCCCGTGGCGCGGCCTGGACATCGACGAGCAGGCGGCGGCGCTCGCGGCCTGGGTGGACGCGATGGGCCTGCCGCCCGCCGCGTACGTGGGCCATTCGCTCTCCTGCCAGACCGTCGTGGACCTCGCCGCGGACCACCCCGGCCGCGCCGTCGCCCTCCTCCTCGCCGCCCCCACCGGTGATCGCAGCGAGAAGCGCCGCATCCGCGAGATCATCGGCTTCGCGCGCGACATGTTCCGCGAGCCGCTCTCGCTCGTCCCCTGGATCGCGGAAGCGTACCTGCGCGCGGGCCTCGTCCGCTGGTTCCTGACCTGGTGGAAGGCGAAGCACCACGACCTCTTCGGCACCGCCGCGCGGGTGGGCGTCCCCGCGCGCGTGGTGGTGGGCGCGCGCGACCCGGTGGTCCCGATATGGTTCGCCGAGTCGGTGGCCGCGGCGCTCCCCGGCGCCCGCTGCATCGTGATCCCCCGCGCCGCCCACGCCGTCATCTTCGACGCCGCCGAACGCTTCAACCTCGCCATCCTCGACTTCCTGCGCGAGATCGGCCACGCGGACGCCGGGCCGCTGCCGAGTACGGCGTTGCGGGGGAGGTGAAGGGTCGTCAGGAAACAGCCACGCACGCTCCCGAATCGCGGGAGCCCGCCACGTACACAGTACAGAACCACGAGCAGATGTGGCGAAGCTGCCCACGGTGCACCACGGCAGACAGCGGAAACCGGATTACAGCTTGACCAGCGGCCACGCGGTCAAAGCCCCGCCGAAGTAGAATCGCCCTCTGCCGTAGGTGTCGCGCGTCCGCAGGTGGTCGGCGGCCGGAAGTGTTTGCCCGAACTGCTGTCCTTGCGAGAGCACCTTGTGGCGGGTCCACAGTACGCCCGCTCCGAATTTGATCGCGCTAAACACCGTCCCACCGAGGCCCACCCCGATTGCGCGGGTATCGGTAGAGGGGTTGGCGACGACTTCCGGGCCGATGCTGAACGGGAGCTGCACCGGGCCAACGCGGTCGGTCAGCGCCACACCTAGCGTGACCGCGAACGTGAAGCGAGAGTCCTGGGTGGAGACGGAGTCGATGACCGGCCCGCCGGTAAACGTCTTAGTTCCGGGTACCGCGTACGATGCTCTGGGCACATAGAGGAACGCGAGCCCCGCCGTAGGACGGATGCGGAACCGCGGCTGCGCTTCGAGCTTCAGCTTGCGCGCCGGCAGCGTAGCTACTCGATCGGTCTCCGCCATCCCTCGTTGCCCCACGGCGATGGACAGCGATCGGCCGCTGTTTTGGCGCACGCGTACGGCGCCGCACTCGACCTCCGGCTTCGCCTCGGCCACGATTCGTACCAACTGCTCCGTGCGGTACGCCGTGGCAGTCAGTGCCTCCGCGTCCGACTGCAGCTTCCCAAGAGACGCGTTCAGCCCCGGACCGGTGAGCGGGAGCGTCTCGACGTACGGCCGGAGGTTGCGGTGTGCCTCCGCCGCCTCGCTCAACAGCGTGACCGCGCGGCTCGCGAGCGTCTGCGATCCGCATCCCGCTGCCGGGCACGCGGCGGTGCGCACACCGGTGGCCAAGCCCAGGATGCGATCGCCTTCAGCCGTCCGCATCCCGTTCAGCGCGTCAAAAACGGCCAGCCGAGTCGCGTTCAGCCCCTGCGGGCCGAAAAGGTAGTCATCCATTGCTCGCAGCGCGGCCTCCGCCGCTCGCCGGGCTCGCTCCGCCTGGTCCGAGCGCCCGGACCCGCCGCGCATCGAATCCTCGATCATATTGAGCTTGTCGCGGTCGATTGTCATGCCGAAGACGTTCGCCGACACCTGCGGGACCGTCGCCAGCGACAGCACATTGGACAGGTACGGGCCGAAGGTGGTAAGCGCAGCGCGGAACGCCTCCAACTCCGGGACCTTCGACTCGGCTTGGTCTAACGTGCAGGCGTAGAGCGCGGAGTTTGAGTTCACTACCTTCACCTGGAGCGAGTCGCGCGAATCGATGCGAATCGTCTCACCCCCGGTCAGTGCGACGGGCTTTCCGCCGTTCGCGGAGAGGTAAGACCATGTGCCGCTCTTCTGGTCCACCTGCACCTGCTGCGCGCGCAGCGCGGGTGTGGCGGTGAAGATGGCGATCGCGAGGGTTATGGAGGTTCGCAGCATGAATGCTCTCCTTTGGAACCAGCGGGTGATCGGCAGACGCGGGTCCGGTCGACCCGGACGGAGGGATAGATGGCCCCGGAACGGATTATTCACAGGCGGCGCTAGGTGGACGGCCGGGGTGATGATGCACATTTCGTCACGAGAGCACCGGGCAGGGGAGCCCCGCCTCCGCGCGCCGACTGCCGCCGAGAATCAGCGAGGTGACGAGTGCCAGCACGATTCCGACATGGAGCGACTCCGACGAGGCCATCGCGACTTCGATTGCCCGGGGGTGGAGGCGCCATCCGGGTATGCACACAAGTTTCTTGATTTCACAAATCGCATGGTGTTCGAGGTCTTTGCCTCAGAGACGAGTTGTGATGCCGAATCCCGGGCTCCAGATCATACTCGAACTTCCGGCCGACACCAGCGCTCAGTGTCCATCGGTGCCGGGTTCGGAGCCCGACCCTCAACATTGTACGGATACTGGCGAGGGATCGCTGCACAAACTCCGCGCGGCGGTTCATGCCGACTCTCGCGAGACGCCGCACTGACCAGGCTGCTGCACGTGCGATCAGCTGCTGGCGCCGCCCTCCGCCCGTTGCGCCAATAAGGCGGCCTGGAACGCTGAGGCGTACCTGCGCGCAGGACCGGTGCGCTGGTTCCTGACCTGGTGGGAAGGCGAAGCACCACGACCTCTTCGGCACCGCCGCGCGGGTGGGCGTCCCCGCGCGCGTGGTCGTGGGTGCGCGCGACCCCGTGGTCCCAATCTGGTTCGCGGAGTCGGTGGCGGCGGCGCTCCCCGGCGCGCGCTGCGTCGTGATCCCCCGCGCCGCCCACGCCGTCATCTTCGACGCCGCCGAGCACTTCAACGCCGCCATCCTCGACTTCCTGCGCGAAACTGGCCACGCGGACGCCGGGAAGTTGCCACAGACCGGGCTGCGGGGGAGGTGAGGGGCCTCAGGATACCGCCACGCACGCCCCGAATCGAACTTGCGAGCATCAGGCGGGCAGTCACACCGCGTCTACAGCCCAGCCGATGTGTGCTGCCCGTCGCTTGCCATGCAGTAGTTCGGCGGTGGTCGGTGATGTCACTCCGGCCTTGTCCCTCCACCCGCCGACCTGACCGGAAGGGGGAAACTCCTCCACCGGTCACCGGGCAGGAATGATCCGAGCATGGCGCCGGTGACGGTCACCGCGCCCATGATGGATGCGTCACGTCTGCTGGGGAACGGAACCGAGCTATCCACAGAACCTCTGGTGCATTGCGACGGATCGGCTTCGGAACATCTGACCAGCCAGATCTGCTCCGGGGAGAGCTTGCGCATCAGAAGTGCCGCAATCAGCCCGAGGGCGGCGCCGCCTGCGGCACCGACCGTCATGCCGTGGGTGCGACTCCTCCGCCCGGCATGCACGTCCAGGGCAGCGACGTCGCGTATCGCCACCTGCAACTGTGAGTCTCCCACCTGCAAGAAGAGCGAATCCTGCCCGGCGGCCAACAGCATCGCGCCGCGGCGCTCATCAATTCCCGCCATGGGGGCGAGCACGCGCAGCCGTATGCCGGGAACGAGCTCCAGCGGAGGAGGCACAGCGGCATGCCCAGGCTCCTGCGCATGCATGGGGCCTGCGGAGAGCACGAATGACGCGGCGAGAAGGAGTGTGCACAGGCGGCGGGCGGCCATCGTCGGTTCCGGTGTGGGTGAACAGCGATGTCTTCAGCCAGGCACTCGTTCAACGCCCGAACACGTACACCTTTTGATCGCTGCGTAGTGTGACGGCGTCCTTGACGAGGGGACCCTTCTCTCGTCATTCCGGCCCGGACATATAGAGTGACTGCACTGGGTGGGCAGAGGCCGTATCGCGGATCTGCGAGAGCACGCTCGATTACGGCGTCCGATGCCGCTCAACCCACGATCGTAGGTCTATGAGCTTCACGAGTCAAGGTGACCGAATCAGTTGCGCGATAGCGCTCATCGCCGCGTGTGGCGCAGAGCATCGGTGATCGCCCTCCTGATGAAGCGCATCGCCTCCAGCGCGAGGATTGCTGGTACGAGCGTATTCGCTGCTGCATCGACGTAGTGCTCTCGTACAGCGGTTTACCTGGATTCGCACGACGCGCCGGTTATACAGGCAAGCACATGAGCCAGAGGCCCGCCTGGCGCCGGCTCGGTGCCACGCGCGTGCGCCCGCCGGCTCCACGTTTCTCGTTAGATCTCCAGCTTCCGCGGTCCGCCCGGGAGCCCGGCGCTGAGTTCGAACTGCCTCATCTTGAAGTCCGCCGCTTTGAATCCATACCGCTCCTGGAAGGCCACGGTCTCCGCTCACATCAGCTCCCCGTAGGTTTGCATCAGCGTGATCGCCTTCAGAATTTCGGACTGCTGGACGTACTGCTCGATGGCTTTAAGAAGCTGCGGATAGTCCGAGTTCTCCTTCGAGCCTCCGAACACGAGACGTAGCCCTCCACGGATTGCCGCCACCGGGTCGTGCTCGAGCGCAGGGGGGAGGTCCTTCTGGAACGCGAACCACCTGAGTAGCTTCGTTGGCCGGTCGCCGAAGCACGGCGGCGAGATGATCGCCCGGACGGCCACCTTGCAGGCCTCATCGTACCTGCCCAAGCGGATGTACTGCGCCCCTAAAACATTGAGCGCCTCGGTGTATTCCGGCAGGACTCCGACGGCCCTCTCCAGCAGCGCCACCGCAGCCTCCACGCGCTGCGCCCGCAGCTCCTCTTGTGCACCTGCGAAGCAGGCAAACGGAGAATGGGGGTCACCGTCCAGCGACGGCGGTTCCGGGTACTCTTCCTCTTCGAGTGGTTCTGTGACGCGAAGGAACACATCGAGCTTCGAGTACACCGGCGCCAGCCGCCACTCGTCGTGACGTAGCTCTCCCACCAACGGCTCTTCTTGCTCCCGCCCGAACGGCCAGTAGAGGCCGAACGTGTCACCGTTGCCGAGCTCGTACTCAGCGAAAGGGTAAAACCCCAGTGGCGGGTAGAATTCAGTTGCCTCGAATGCACGATCGAGCGAGATGCGGCCGATGCCGGCAGGCAATTTCATCCTGGGCTTTTCTCCAGTTCCTGGCGCATTTGTCAGGTGAGCGCGGGGCAGAGCTACCTTTGGTCGAGCCAGGGGTGACCGGGATGCGTGTGCTCCAGCGCGGCCCGAATCCACTCCCGGCGCTCCGGGGCAAGGTGATCTCGAACGGCTCGGAAGTCCAGCTCATCGACGGCCCTGGGCTGCTTGGCCTTGTAGAGGAGCACCACCGCAGGGCACAGGACCGGGAGCCCTGCGGATGAGGCGGCGATGACCTGGCGCGCGGGGCACCTCACCGTGGGATCACGGCGGAATACCCACTGGTCCCCCACTCGTTCGTTGAGCAGGAACTCCAGCGTGATGTTCGGGTCATCGGGAGACTGGGCGTGGACCTCGTGCACGGGCGAGGCGAGCCATTCCGTTGCGGGCCAGCTCGTGAGCACTCCGTTGACCACTTTGCGCAACTGCCACCCGGCGAGGTGCTCGTGCAGACGCGCCTGATCTTCGCGAAGTAGTGCCAGGTCGACGTCGGAGTGCGCTCGTGTGAGCCGACCCAGGAAGAGGTCGAGCGCCCACCCACCGCCGATACACCACGGCGCGGGAAAGTCACGCATGAGCGTGGCAGCGGTGGTGAGCTCGCGCGGGAGCTGGCCGATCAACTCTGTGGTTTCCATACCGCTGACGTGAGCACGCCTGAGCAGCGAGCCCGGATCAACCTCGCCAGAGCCTTCCGCGGGCAAGTCATGAACACAAGCTGCGCACGATGCTGGGTGAACTGTGCCTTGTCCAGTGAAGCGCCTGCCATCCCACCTTCAGCGCAGCCTCGACATTTCGGCGGTCGTCGTCGATGAGTAGCAGTTCGTCTCCATGCACCCCCACGGCCGCCTCAACCTTTGCGAAGAATTCCCTGTCCGGTTTCTTTGCTCCCAATCGCGCGGAGTAGAAGATGCCATCCACATGCTCAGCCAAACCTAGCTTTTCCATGAGATAGGCAGCTCGCAGGTGTTCTTGATTGGTCGCTAGATACACCCGGATCCCCGCGGAGCGAACCAGCGAGAGTTCCGGCAACAAAGCTGTGGCGAGACGCGAATCCTTTTCGAACCAGTATGAGACGAACTGAGCCGGGCTGACCTGTGGAGCGATCCTGTGAAGTGCGGTCGTCAGATGCTCCATCAAGCCAGCGCAACCGAGGACGACATCCTCCCAATAGGGAGCGAAGAACGCCTCTTGAAGCGTCTCAGGCGTGAATCCAAGATCCTCTTCAAGCGACGTCTGCCAGTGACGCCCGTCTTCTGGCCGCCCGTCGACCAGAACGCCGTCCACATCCACCATCAGTGCCTTGATCGGCAAGGCTCCCCCTCATCGACGCGAGTGCTCGTTCGCAAGGGCGCGGGTACTCCCACGCGTGCGTCCAGGATTTTAGTCACGATGAACGCTTGCTGTCTGAGCCGGCTCAGCATACTCAGGTCGGTATGCCGCGCGAAACAGGCCCGCGGTTGCTCAGGCGTGGGCACTAACCTGGAGAATTCGCAGCCCGGGGATTGAAGGAAGACGGCGGCCGTTGGTCACGAAGGTGGTACAGCCCTCCGCCAGTGCAGCCGCGAGTTGCAGCGCGTCGGGAGTCCGCACGCCCGTCGTCGCGCGGAGTTGCGCGGCCGCGCGGAGCAGGGCGCGGTCGATCTCGCGGAGGCGTACGCCCCTGCTGCGATTCAGAAGCGCTTCGTATCGATTGGCCAGCGGCAGGTTGCCGGCGCGGTACGGCACGACCAGCACCTCGAGCAGCGTCACCGCCGAGGTCACGATCGTCAGACGTTCCTCGTCGGCGGCGGCGAAGACGGGAAGCAGCGTTGGCAGGTACAGCGGGTGCGCCTCGATTAAATAGATGAACGCCGCGGTGTCCAGCGCCACCGGTCCCGCGCCCACTTCATCGATCAGTCCCACGAACCACGCTCGTCCGCAACGTGGCGCGCCGCGTCCATACCCGACCAGAGCTCCTTACCGAGGCCCTGAAGATCAAGAATCGACAGCGGCTCGTCCCGAGCGAGCACCTCCGACAGGATGTGCGTGACTTCCTGGGCAACGGATCGGTGCTGAGACTCCGCGCGCAGCTTCAACGATTCGTAGAGCGGGTCGGGTAAGTTCTTGATGTTCAGCGTCGCCATGCTTCCTCCTTTCTGCCTCCAATCTGGAGGATAGTGGCGACGGGGTCAAGCTGGGAGTTAGTCGCGGGCGAGGGGAGACTTTGGCCGCAGCTTTAGACCGGGAAAGTTCCTGCACACGGTACGCACACGTGATTACCGCTGCTGCCGAGATGTTGACTCTCGAAATAACGACCGAGGTTAGGCGCATGCAGTGCCTCGCGCGCGAAATAACCCGCGAGCCGCTGTCGCTGGTCCACTGGCTCGCGGAGGCGTACCTGCGCGCAGGACTGGTGCGCTGGTTCCTGACCGGGTGGAAAGGCGAAGCACCATCACATCTTCGGCACCGCCGCGCGGGTGGGTGTCCCCGCGCGCGTGGTGGTGGGCGCGCGCGCCCCCGTGGTCCCAAGATGGTTCGCTGAATCGGTGGCGGCGGCGCTCCCCGGCGCGCGCTGCATCGTGATCCCCCGCGCCGCCCACGCCATCAACTTCGACGCCGCCGAGCGCTTCAACACCGCCATTCTCGACTTCTTGTGCGAGATCGGCCACGCCGACGCCGGCCCGTTGCCGGACACGGCGCTGCGGTGGAGGTGAGGGTCTTCAGGATGTTGCCACGCACGCGCCTGCAACAGCCGCTGGCCGACGCAAACCCACGACGACACCTGCTTCACGGCCTCATAATGCCCCAGTTATCCTTTGACATTTAGTTTCGATGACGAATGCTCGTAGCTCCGCCAGCTTGTGGTCGCGAATGCGCCAGACGTCGCAGTATTCGGAATGCAGTTATAGGAGTGTAGGCGTGCTGCCGCGCTCTTGATGTTCAGACTACTCCCTTGATCAACGAAGTTGTGAGCGTGCCTATACCGACGAGGATCAGGCCACCGAGTGGAGTGCCGATCAGTATATATCCCCATCTCAACAACCCAGCTTGCTCGGCAACGAGTGCCCGATATCCGGCTAGCAGCGCCCACACGACCAAGCACGCCCATCCGATCATCCACGCGGTGAAGAAGAGGAGAATGCTCCAATCAAACAATGCGTTGAGATCGAACTCGTCGAAGAGCCAGATTGCGGAAATACCGGTTATGGATGCGAGACTCCCTGCCAAACTCACCCACTGGAGCAGCGGCGGGACCTTGGGAGCAGTATCGGGGTCGATTGGATCGTTCATTGTCTTCCAAACAGGTAAATCCAACGATACGCCAAGCCGAGAAGGAAGGGTAATCATCTGCATATCCTCCGTCAGTCGCAACTAAACTCTCCACCACGACTGAACGGTCTACACTGCGCAGCGCGAGGTGAACGAAAATCGCATGAACGGCTGCGTTCAGCCCTCTCGTCATGCGGGCGCCGCGCGACCAAGCTCTGCCAGTGCACTAACACTCCTGGTGTAGACCGCAGGGCTCGCTGGCACAATATTGAGAACTTCACCGAGATCTGTGATGAGTTGGTGGATCTGGGCCTCCTCTGATAACTGGAGAGCATTCAGATCGCTGAGCGGCCCGCTAAGACCCGCAGGCGAAAAGTCGCGCACAAGTAAAGGAATCAGATGGCGCTGGGCTCCCCAACGGGCGCCCAGCTCGAAAAGTACGAACGTCGAACTGAGGCTCTCATGCGAAATTAAGCCGATAAACGCCTCTGCTTCGAAGATCTCGGTCCGCAGCCGTTCCTTAGCGTTTACGCCTGCTGGCAATCGGTATCCGTCCACGCTGGTGCAGCGGATTTGTGCAGGTGGGAGCGACAACGCATCGCGTAACAAACGTATCAGTGCGTCGGCCGTCTGCCTGTCGTGACTACTATGGCTGATAAACAGGCGAATTTCTGGCATTGCAGCTGGGTCCTTTGCGGGAATGGGCTCGCTCAACTGGCCGATAACCTTCCGCCCCGCTGGCAGGAGACGAATATTTAGAACATCGAATCCATCGAAAGAAGAGGCGTCCATGCCGGTGATGAGGTCACCGTCGAGGAGAGCACGGACTATGACTCCCGTCTCTCTAGTAGTTAGACCGGTCACGCTCTCGATCTCACTAAGATTCGGGTCATGACCCTCTTCCTCATACTTTGCGATTGTGCGGAGAACGCGACCTTGCTTCACAGCCCAAGACGGCTCTGGCGTGGGATCTTCGAGAAAGTCACCCGGGTGAAGCCGGATTTCATCCGCTAGGATGGTCAGGAAGGTTCGATGAGAACGCAGCATCCGTTCGAATGATCCAGGATTAAGATCATCGAAGGTGATCGATTCGCGTTGGAACTTTGTTGCTTCGTCGTCTCCAATTTTCACGCGGAGAACTCGAACAGTTCTTTCCCTCCACCTGCGAAATCGCGGCAGTAGCTCCTCTGCGGGTGCCTCGCGAAGAATTCGATCGAACTCCTCTACCTGCTGCTCAATTGCGGAGATCGCCTGAGACGCTTTGGAGTTCATGGGATGCTTGTAGATGCGGAGTAAATGATACAGGCTACCAGCTTCGCGCTGAGGGTAGAAGCGGTACCTGCTTGCGCGGTCGCGTAACTGCGCAAACTGCGCCCCGGGTGCGATCCGACGTAATCACACGAAACTCTCCTCCTCGTTGTTGTCTATGAGGATGTCATTCATGATCGTATCAACATCTGCTTTCTGGTACTTGATGGCGTCGTATAGTCGCGCAATTCCAGGAGTCGTGGGCGCTTCCCAAGTCACGTCCCAACTAATGTCAAAGAACACCAACACCTCGCGACTCGTCCAATACGAGGTTTCCGAATCAATGTCGAACCCGCGGTAGCGCTCTTCATATATCCCGACGTGCCTGCCGTTGAACGTCGCGGTGAAGAACGCCAAGATCTTAGAGTCGGTCCCAACAGCAATCGAGTCAGGTGGCTCAATCCGACTCCACTGGAGCTTCCGAGATGTCGTGAGCTCCTCTAAGCGCTTAACAACGTCAGCTATGCTGGGCATGTTAGTGCATCCACTGAGTGTCTTTGTGCTGTTCGGTTGCAGCCTCGATTGCGCTCACAAGCTCAGCACGAGCGGCTAGTGTAGCGGTTTTGTCAATCGGTTCCGCTCTCGTGCGTGCAATTACCTTGATAGTAGCCTTCAATCGCTTAGATTCGCTCCCGGACGTTTTAGGCAGCAAGTTCCGCAATAGCGATTCACTCGACGCGAGCACAACACTCACCTGCGCTACATCAAGTGTGGGCGGCAGAAGCAGCTTCGAGAGTGTCTGCTCTTGATCAGCGAGGCGCTTCAGGAGAGCTGGACTGCGCACTCGGCGCAGGTACTGCCGCTTAATTTCGCTAACCTGCCTTAGAACCCAGAGCGACGCGGCGAGCCCTAGGATAGATGCGACGGTGCCAACGGCGCTCAACAACTCCATACCAGTTCGATGATGAGGGGCGCCCGTGGGCAGTGATAGTGGCTCGAAAACTCATGTTTAACGCCCTCTAACACCAAGCTCCCGCACCGGGGCTGCACCGCCGCGTCGAACCGCTCCGTCGTTGGGATTCCTACAACGCTCTGTTCGGCGGCGGGAGGACCCTGTCTGCGTCCGACCACTCGAATACCCCGGCTTTCTAAATAACACGCAAATTTCCCGCCCACCCCACCCTAGCTCGTTTCCATCCGGAAACAGCGGAAAAGCGGGTATCGGGTAGCCGTGGAAAACGTCGTACGGAGCGGTTGCTACGCAATTCGAACCCGATCCGCGGGTATGATTCCGCTCCGTTTGGGTCAGAGACGCAGGTACATGCCGCGTACGGGCACACTCCACCTCAGGGGTGACCCGCCGGGGCGCCTCCTGTCCGCTCAGGCCAGCGAGTGCCGTGCGAGCGTCAGCAGGTTGGCCGTCAGCACTCCGCTCCAGACGTAGCTCTGGAACGACAGCTCCCCGCGCCAGGTGCAGCGGTCCAGACCGAAGGCACGCTTCAGGAACGAGATCATCCCCTCGATCCCCGCACGGAAGTCCCGCAGCTTCCGGTACACCCAGGTGCTCTTCACCATGTCCGCCACCTTGAGCCCGCGCTTCTTCGCGAAGCACACGTCCCCCACCCCCAACTCCTTGGCCGCCCGCAGGTTCTCCTTCGAGGCGAACCCGCCGTCGAGTGCCGCCTGGCGCGGAGGACGGCCGTAGATCTCCTTCTGCCGCTGGAGCATGGGCGTGGAGAGCGTCGAGTCCGCGGGGTTGCCGTCCCGAATCACGCAATCCAGCACCAGCCCCGACGCGCCACCCGTCAGGAATACCTTGTGCCCGTAGAGGGTGTCGCGTCCATCCTTGACGATCACGTCTGTGTGCGCCTCGAAGATGGAGACCACCTTCTCTCCCGCCGACACGCTCTCCCCTCTGAGCACCCGTCGCTCGGTCTGGTCCACGACACGCTCCAGCAGCAGCCGGTGCCGGTTCAGCTCGAAGGCCAGCCGCCGCGCCTCCTCCGTGGAGTCCGCCAGCACGTCTCTGGCCGCCCGGGCATAGCCGAGCACCTTGCCCGCTACCTTGAGCAGGTCGCGGTACAGCGGCAGGCGCTTTTCCTTCGTCTTTGCCCGCTGGATGGCCAGCATCCGCCGCTTCGCGCGCTTCGTGTGGTCCCTCCATACGGTGAAGCAGGCACCCGCCTGCTCCAGGAGCCGCGTCAGCACCCGCACGCTGTCCCACAGCAGCGTGGAGTCACTCGGCGCGTGGATGTTGGCCTCCACCACCGTGCTGTCGATCCGCACCTTCCGGCCCTTCTCCACCCCCTCGCGTGCGGCCCGCTTCAGCAGCATGCGTCCGATCTCCTCCAGCGTCTCCGCCCGCACCTTCTTCACGTTCTCCGCCAGCGCCGAGCGGGACGGTACGCTCTCCAGCGCTCCGAAGCGGCAGAAGGTGCGGTAGCTCGCCGAGTCCAGCAGGTGGAAGTGCAGCGCTTCGTAGCCGAAGCCGTTCATCTGCTTGACCACCAGCACCCTCAGCACCTGGTCGCCGCTCATCCCGCCGCGCCCGGTCTGCGGGTTCTTCACCCCACGCACCAGGTCTTGCCCCACACGCTCCGCCATGCCACTTTCCGCATCCAGGATCCGGCTGATCGCCTCCAGCTCGCGTGCATGCGGGTGGGCGATCCAGGGCCGGGCCAACGAGAGCTGTTCGTGACGGCGCATTCGAGTGTGCTCCGCGTAAGGTGGTTTGAGCTTCGCAACCCAAACCTACGCCTTCCGCGCGAGATCCAACACACCCGGGTGCGCCGTCATCTCTTTGCCCCCGCCTCGCTTCCGAGTTTCCGGATGGACACGAGCTAGTGCGCTCCGGTGTCGGGGAAGTTCGACTTCACGTAGAGCGGCAACGTACCGGACGTACGCCGTGTTCGCCGGAGTGGCTCGGATGTCGATATACCGTCGCCCCCCAACAACACCGATCTTGGTAATCGGCCTCCGCTTCCGCTTGAACTCCGGCCGGACCGCCTCCGTCACGAGTTCGTTGCCGAAGCGTCCGCGGCGGGTAATGCGCAGCCGCGGCCGTAGGTGGCGCGACTGGCGCAAATCGCTAAGGCTGACTGGACGTGCCCCTATAATCTGGGCCGTGACCTCATCGGGCGCTTCGCTTCGGCACCGCATCTTCGAAGCGAAGACCAGTCCCCGCATATCTTCGCGCCTCGAAATGATGGATGGGTCTACACTTGGCCAGTTATCTCCGGGAGTGTCTTCGTCTCGCCCGCTCGTGTCCAGCATCAACCGCTCGCGATCGCTCATTCCCCGGCGTTTCCAATCCGAGGCGACTGCCCACCTGCAGTGCCATCCGTCTCCACTTGCTAGGCGCACCAGAAACTCGTCCCGGTGCAACATGTGGAGCGCGTTTGTCCAAGCGTAGGGCGGAAATCCCTCGAGTCGGTACCCGGGACGGGACCGCGCGAACAGGCGAATACAGCGTGTGGTGAACGGACGACCTCCGCTGCGGCGCCATAGGTCTTTGATCGCCCTACGGCGTCGATCAATGGTCAATTCAACCTCTGACCGAACCCAGTGGGGCCCATCTGGCGGCGCGTAGTAGTTGAGTTCACGCCCTTCCCGCTGGCGGCGGTTAACCGTGTGTACGCGGCCGTGCTCACGCAAGGAGTTCAGGAGCGTCTGCACCGTCACATTCCCGCGGAGCAGGAGGTGCGGATCCTGATCAACTTCGCGTACGATCTCCGAAGTCGGAACGGCACTCTGCCAGTGATTCGTAGCCCGGACCACCGCTTCCTCGACCCGCCGGAGGTCCGTATCAAAGGCTGGGGGAGATAGGTTGCACCACCCAGTGGGCGCGTAGTATGTGTGCCCGTTATGGTGCTCCGCTCGGACCGAACCCTCCGCTTTGAGCATGCTTAGATCATTTCGTACGGTGCCCCAGCTGGGGGCTTCGCCCATGTCCTCATCCCAGCACGAGCGGATTGCCTGAACCCGCACCATCGTGGCTTCTTGCCGTACCGCTTGCTCGAGCGCTTCGAGAATATTCGCTGATCGCCGCTCAACGGTGGCTCCCATGACACGTCGCGACTGCGTTGGAGCTTCGGGGAGAGGCAGATTGCTTGCAGAAAACTGGTAGAACGTTAGCCCACCCCGTTTCGTCGCCATCACGCGGCCAGCTACAGCTGCCGGCTCGAATGCCCGCGTCCAAGATTGACCAAGTGCTGCCGGAGCTGGGGTTTCGCCGCCGACGGGCCAGAACTCGCCGATCTCGCGCCACGTGACCTGGGTTCCAGCCCGGTCCAGCGCGGCATGCAACGCGATTTCACCCAGCCCACAGATGCGTTCGCGGAATGCATTGAACCGATCCTGGGGAGGTGGAGAAAGCGGGGCTCCTCCCGCCATGCGGTAGTACACGCACGCACCCCGTTTCTCCTTCACGACGCGCTCTGCGGCGATGCTCGGCTCGAATACCCACCGCCAGGGCTGGACGCGGCAGTAGAATAAATGGAAGGGCTGGCCCCCTGGTTCAACGTGGATTAATGATCCCCGTGCGAACGCAGGAGCATCAGAGCCACATGCGGCCGAGGCCGCATTCGGACAGGAGACCAGCCCTATGCATCAGATTATCTGGCTCGG